>MEDZ01000033.1 GCA_001724275.1 Gemmatimonadetes bacterium SCN 70-22 | reverse complement strand
GCAAGGTGTCGCGCTCCCCGGCGGGCAGGGGGATGCGCACGCTCGCGCTGTCGCGCCCGGCCGCCACCACGCCGCCGTTCACCCGCACCTCGTCGACGTGCATGGCCGCCGCGAGGTCGAGGGCGAGGGTGTCCACGCGTCGCGTGCGGGCCACCACCGACGTGCTGGTGACCGTCACGTCCTGATCGAGTCCGCGAGGGGAGAAGGCGACGCGGAAGTCGTAGTGCTGGACGTCGATCCCCGGCCGCGCCGATCCGGTCAGGCTACGTCCCTGCGCGTCGGCGCGCGCCGAGGCCGCGATCACCCCCGCCATTGCGAGGGCGAGCGGGACGCCGGCCCTCGGGAGGGGAGCCGACATCCGGCGCCATGACGCGGCCGCCAAACGGCGTGCGGCGCCCATCATCGCGATACCCGGTAGATGAGCCCCGCCTGGTCGTCCGAGATCAGGACGGCGCCGTCACGCGCCACCAGGACGTCGACCGGGCGTCCCCACCGCTTGCCGTCGGCGTCCTGCCACCCCACCAGGAAGTCCTCGATGCCGACGGGCTTCCCGTCGGCCACCCTGATACGCACCACCTTGGCCCCGGTGGGGACGTCGCGGTTCCACGAGCCGTGGAACGCCACGAGCGCGTCGCCGCGGTACTCGGTGGGGAAGGTCGTCGCCCGGTCGAGGAACGCGATGCCTAACGGCGCCGAGTGCGCCTGCATCTTGAACGCCGGCGGGATCGTGGTGGCGCAGCGCGCCGCGTCGCGGTACTCGGGGTTGGGGATGCGGTCGCCATGGCAGTAGGGCCACCCGAAGTGCCCGCCGTCACGGAGGATGTTGATCTCCTCGAAGGGGAGGTCCTGGTGATCGGGCTCGAGGTTGTCGCGCTCGTGCTGCGTGACCCAGATCTGCCTCGTGACCGGATGGACCGCCATCCCCACCGCGTTGCGCAGCCCGCTGGAGTACACCCGCCCATTCGTCCCGTCCGCGTCGTAGCGCATGACCGCGGCGCGGTCCGGCGTGCGCTCCTCGCAGATGTTGCAGGTGGAGCCGATGGAGACGTACATGCCGCCGTCGGGGCCGAAGATCACGGTGCGCGTCCAGTGCCCCCCGGCGCTGCTGTACGTCGCGACGGTCTCGGGCTTCGCGGCCGCCTTCATCCCGGCCGCCGGGTCGAGGCGCACGCGCACCACCGCGCCGGTATTGGCGATGTAGAGCCATCCGTCGTGGAAGGCGAGCCCGTGCGGGCGCTCGAGGCCGCGGACCACGACCGATTGCTGCTCCGCGACCCCGTCGCCATCGGCGTCGACGAGGCGCACGATCTCGCCAGCCAGCGGGCGCGACGCGTACACGGCGCCGTCGGGCCCCAGCGCCATGAAGCGCACGCGCCCGACCTTCGCGAACTCCCGCACCGAGAAGCCGTCCGGGGCCCAGAGCCGTCCGCCGTACGTGGCCTGCACCAGGTGCGGCGCGCGCGGGGGTTGGGAGGTGGCACTCGTGGTGCAGGCCCCGAGGAGGAGGGCGGCGATGGCGGACGTGCGACGGCGGACGCGGGGGAGGGAGACTCGCATGATGGGGCCTGGCGTGGGGACGAAGCGGCCTGGGAACGATACTGCGTGACGCTCAGCTACGGACCCGGTTGCGTCCCTCGGCCTTGGCCCGGTAGAGGGCCTGGTCGGCGGCAGCCAGCAGGTCCTCGGCAGTCTCGAGCCCTGGCGCCGGGTAGGAGGCCACTCCCACGCTCGCCGTCAGATGCAAGTGTCCCCCGTCCGGGAGCGGGAACGGGTGTGCCTCGATGAGCTCGCGGATCCGCTCGGCGAAGACCGTCGCCCCCGACACCGCCGTCTCGGGGAGGACGATGACGAACTCTTCCCCCCCGTACCGCGCCACCACGTCCACCGCGCGCACGGCGCCCTGCAGCAGCGCCCCCACGTCCATCAGCACGTCGTCACCCACCAGGTGCCCGTGCGTATCGTTGACCCGCTTGAAGTGGTCGATGTCGATGAGGAGGAGCGACACCGTCGAGTCGTAGCGCCTGACGCGCTCCAGCTCGGAGACGAGGCGCTCGGTGAGGGCGCGCCGGTTGAGCACCGCCGTGAGCGGGTCGGTGTGCGCCAGCATCTCGAGACGGCGATTGTCCTCCATCGTCGTCTCCAGCACCTTGGCGCGCTGCACCGCCACCACCGCCGCCTTCACCACCGTGTCGGCGAACTCGACGTCATCGGGCGTGAGCGGCGGTTCGTTCACCGAGCGGCGCAGGAAGAAGACCCCGGCCTGCGACGGATCGAGGGCGAAGGGGAGCGCGATCACGGAGCGGGTGTGCACGGTCGTCCCCTCGAGCAGCCAGCGACGGCGCGCCTCCGCGTAGAGCGGCGCCGTCATCACGTCCTCGACCAGCACCGGGCGCCCGCTGTCGAGGGCGGCGCGGATCTCCGGATAGCGGTCGAGCTCGAGCTCGAACTGTCGCTCGGCGCCCTGCTCGAAGGCCGTCGCCACCACCCGCGGGCGCTCGCCGTGTCGTGCCAGGATCACCGAACAGTGCGTGAGGTCGAGCGCACGCGCCACGCGGCGCGCCAGCAGGTGGTAGATCTCGTCCGACGAGAGGTCCTCGGTCACGTCGTGCAGGATGTCGACGAGCTTCCGGCGACTCTCGGCCTCCTCGCGCACCCGGACCAGCTCCTCCTCGCGTTGGCGCAGCGTGTCGTTGGCCGACTTGAGGATGGCGCGCATCCGGAGTTGCGCCTGGATGCGGGCCAGCAGCTCCTTCACGCGGAACGGCTTGCGCACGAAGTCGGCCGCGCCGAGTCCCAGCGTCCGCACGGCCGCCTCCTCGGGCGGGAGCGACGAGACCATCATCACCGGGACGTCGTGGAATCGCTCGTCGTCCTTGATGCGCTCGAGGACCTGGTAGCCGTCCAGGTCGGGAATCATCACGTCGAGCATCACCAGGTCGGGGGTGCGCTCCTCCATCAATTCCAGCACCTGCATCCCCCGCCGGGCCGAGACCACGTCGTAGCCGTGCTCCTTGAGCACCCAGGTCATGGTCTGGACCACCGACGGATCGTCGTCGGCGACGAGGATGCGGGCGTTAGGCATTCCCGAGCAGCTCCCGCAGCCCGTCCCACTCGATGTTCCCCCCACTGAGGACGCAGACGGCGCGGTCGCCCGGCTCGAGCTTCACCGTCCCCGCCAGCAGCGCGGCCACCGTGATCGCCCCGCTCGGCTCGGCCACGAGCTTGGCGCGATCGAGGAGGAGGCGCACCGCGGCCGCCATGTCGCGATCCTCGACCGTGACCACGTCGTCGACGAACGCCTGGTGATGGGCGAAGGTCGTGGTCCCGATGCGCACCGCCAGGAGCCCGTCGGCGATGCTCTCCGTCTTCGGCAACACGACCGGCTCGCCCGCCTCGCGCGCCCTGGTGAGCTTGGGCGCCCCGGCCGGCTCCACCCCGACGACCCGTGCAGAAGGGGCAAGGTACTTGATCGCCGCCGATACCCCGGCGCTCAGCCCCCCGCCGCCGACCGGCACGAGGACCGTCGTCGCCCCGGGAAGGTCCTCGGCGATCTCCAGCCCCACCGTCCCCTGCCCCGCGATGATCGTCGCGTCGTCGTACGGCGGGACGAGGGCGACTCCCTCCTCGCGCACCAGCTCGAGCGCCCGATCCATGCGATCCTTGGTCGTCGTCCCGGCCAGTACCACGCGGGCCCCCAGGCGTTCGGCGCCGGCGCGTTTCGCCGCGGTCACCGTGATCGGCATGACCACCGTGGCCGGGACGCCGAAAAGCCGGGCGGCGTAAGCCACCGCCTGCGCGTGGTTCCCTGACGAAGGGGCAATCACGCCGCGGGCGCGATCGGGGGGGGCCAGGCGTGCCAGGTACGTGTACGCTCCGCGGAACTTGAAGGCTCCGCCGCGCTGCAACATCTCCGGCTTGATCCAGACGTTGGCCCCCGCCTGCCCGGCGAGCGCGTCGAACGGCAGCAGGGGGGTGCGCACCGCCACCCCCCGGAGCATCGCGGCGGCGGCGCGGAGGTCATCGAGGGTGACGAGGGGGTGACGGCTCGAAGTGGGGGTCACGCGTGCGGGGGAGGGCGGAGGGCGGGGAGGACGGGAGACACCATGGGCGGGAGCAGCTGCAGACCCGCGAACGGCCCCGCTCGCTAATGTACTCTGCAAGAACCACGCTTGGCACGGCGCTTCGTTCCGCCCTGATCAGGGATAGCGGTAGCGTTGGAGGTAATGCAGGTCGTCCTCGTCCTTCCTGACCGCGTAGAGCACCCCTTTCCCGAAGCCGATGAGCGCGACGTCCTTCGGGGCGCGCACCCGGCGCTCGAGCCGCCCGCCGGGGGCAAGAATGTCGTACTCCATGGCGGCATCGTACCCCGCCATGGTGCGCGCCACCCAGAGGCGCCCGTCGGGAGCGGCGCGCACCGCCGCGAACGGGGGTCGCACCTTGGGCCAGGGGGACGGTTCCTCCACCTCCATGGCGATCTTCGGCATCTTTTGCCCACTTCCGGCGGCCATGGACGCTCCGAGCTTGAGCCCCTGCTCGGCCGCCTCTCGCGTCACCTTTCGCGCACGCGCCTTGTCGCCCTCGGTGATGGGGAGCGGGGTCCACGGGACGCGCGGCCCGGGGGTCGATCGCCCGGAGGGGTCGATCCACTCGGTGTGGTAATCGGCTGCTCGCGCCACGGCGACCCGGCCATCGGGAAAGACCGCCCACGTGTCGCGCATCTGGAAGGTGACCAGCGGAAGTACGACGCGCATGCCATCGGTCGGATTCCCGCCCATCCTCGGGGTCGAGCGTGGCTCGACGCGCGTCGCGATGGTGTCGCCGCGCGTCCCCACGCTCGTCCACCGCACCAGGGCCACCGTGTCGCTCAGGACCGGCATCTTGCCGGGGACGAGCGTCATGCCGCGCGACTCCGAGTAGTAGCGCCCTCGGGCATCGATGGCGACGATCGCACCGACCTTCATGATCGTGCTCGCCAGGTCGCCTGCCGGGACGAGCCGGTGGGCGCGCCTGGGCGTCCCCTGCGCATCGAGCACCAACACCCGCTGTTGCAGGATGTCGGTCACGAGGATGGAGTCACCCGAGCCGAAGATCCCACTGGGGAGCTGGTATTCCAGCGGCCCGCCCCCCTGGCGCGAGACCCGGGTCGCCGTCTCGTTGTCGAAGTCGTAGAGATAGAGGAGGCGCTCCTTCGCGTCGGCCACGAGCACGCGCCCGTCACGCAGCTCGAGAAGCGCCATGGGCTGCGAGAGCGGTTCCGGGTGCTCGCTGAGCGGCGCTCGGAGGGTCACGGTTGCCACCTGCTGCGCAGGCAGCGGGGAGCCGACCGCCGTCGCCAGCAGCCAGCTCCCCGTTGCGATCCACCGTGCGGCCTGGCCCACGCGCGTGGACCAGGCTCCCCGTGCCTGCGACATGTCCGCCTCCTGGCGGGTGGTGCGGCTACTCGCCCTCGCTCTCCAGCGGCAATTCGTTGGCCTCATCGGGCGTCACGCTGCCGCCGTCGTCGTCGACGCCTTCCTTGTCGTCAGGCACCACGCGCGCCACCGCCGTCACGCCATCCCCCGCCTCGAGGTTGACCAGCTTGACCCCCTGCGTGGCGCGCCCGGCAACCCGCACCTGCGACACGGGCGAGCGGATGACCATCCCGTTCTTGGTGATGATCATGATCTCGTCCTCGGGAAGGACTTCCATGAGGGCGACCACGTCGCCGGTCTTCTCCGTGCGGTTGAGCGTGAGGATCCCCTTCCCCCCGCGCTTCTGCACCCGGTAGTCGTCGATGTGCGAGCACTTCCCCAGCCCCTTGGTGGTGACCACCATGAGCGTCGCCTCGCGCTTCACGACCACCATCCCCACCACGCGATCGTCGGGACGCAGCTCGATCCCCTTCACACCGGTGGTATCGCGCCCCATCTGACGCACGTCGCTCTCGTGGAAGCGCACGGAGAGGCCGTGCTGGGTGGCCAGGACGATGTCGTTGGTCCCGTGCGTCACCTGCACGTCGATGAGCTCGTCCCCGTCCTCGATCTTGATCGCCTTGATCCCCGTGGAGCGCGGGTTGGAGTACTCGCTCAGGGCGGACTTCTTGACCGTCCCCTTCCGGGTGCAGAAGAGGAGGTACTGGTCCTCGGGGAACTCCCGCACGAAGACCATGGACTGGATCTTGGTGTCGGGGGTGGTATTGATCAGGTTGACGATCGGCTTCCCCTTGGTGGCGCGCCCGGCCTGCGGGATCTCGTAGACCTTGAGCCAGTAGCAGCGTCCATCGTCGGTGAAGATCAGGATGTAGTCGTGCGTCGACCCCACGTAGAGGCGCTCGATGAAGTCGCCCTCGCGCAGGTCGGCCCCCGACGCCCCGGTGCCGCCGCGGCGCTGCTTGCGGTAGGTGGAGATCGAGGTGCGCTTGATGTACCCCGAGTGTGACACGGTCACGACCATGTCTTCCTCGGCGATCAGGTCCTCGATCGTGAACTCCCCTTCGTCGCTGGTGATCTCGGTGCGGCGCTCGTCCCCGTACTTCTCGGCCACGGCGGTCAGCTCGGCCTTCATCACCGCCATGCGCTTGTCCTTCGAGGCCAGCAGGGCCCGCAGCTCGGCGATCATCGCCCGCACCTCGGCCAGCTCCGCCTCCAGCTTCTCGATCTCCAGCCCGGTCAGCTTGGCGAGGCGCATGTTGAGGATCGCCTCCGCCTGGCGCTCCGAAAGCTTGAAGCGCGCTTGCAGCTGCGCGCTGGCGGTGGGGGTATCCTCGGCGGCACGGATGATCTTGATGACCTCGTCGATGTTGTCGACGGCGATCTTGAGTCCCTCGAGGATGTGCTCGCGCTCGAGCGCCTTGTCGAGGTCGTACTGCGTGCGCCTGACGATGACCTCGTGCCGGTGGGCGATGTAATGCCCCAGCACGTCCTTGAGCGGCATGACCTTGGGCACCAGCTGGCGCGTGTGCGGGTCGGGGACCAGCGCCAGCATGATGACGCCGAACGACGCCTGCATCTGCGTGTGCTTGTACAGCTGGTTGAGCACCACGCGCGGGATGGCGTCGCGCTTCAGCTCGATCACGATGCGCATCCCGTCCTTGTCGGACTCGTTGCGCAGGTCACTGACCCCCTCGAGCTTCTTCTCCTTCACGAGCTCGACGATCTCGGTGACGATCTTGATCGGGTTCACCTGGTACGGGACCTCGGTGATCACGATCTGCGAGCGGCCGCTGGACTCCTTCTCCTCGATCATGGCCCGCGCGCGCATCACGATCTTGCCGCGCCCGGTCTCCTGGTAGTCCTTGATCCCCGCGCGTCCGTAGATGAAGCCACCGGTGGGGAAGTCCGGCCCCTTGACGAACTTGCGCAGCTCCGCGGCGTCCAGCTGGGGGTTGTCGATCAGCGCGATGGTCGCCTTGACGATCTCGCCCAGGTTGTGCGGCGGGATGTTGGTCGCCATGCCCACCGCAATCCCGGCCGAGCCGTTGACGAGCAGGTTCGGGAACGACGCCGGGAGGACCTTGGGCTCCTGCAGGCGGTCGTCGAAGTTGGGGGCGAAATCGACCGTGTTCTTGTCGATGTCGGCCAGCATGTCGACCGCGATCTGCGTGAGGCGCGCCTCGGTGTAGCGGTAGGCCGCCGCCGAGTCGCCCTCGATGGAGCCGAAGTTCCCCTGCCCGTCCACCAGCGGGTAGCGGAGCGAGAACTCCTGCACCATGCGCACGAGGGCGTCGTACACCGACGAGTCGCCGTGCGGGTGGTACTTGCCTAACACGTCACCGACGACGGTCGCCGACTTCTTGAACGGGCGCCCCGGGGTGAGGCCAAGCTCGTTCATCGCGTACAGCACGCGACGATGCACCGGCTTGAGACCATCGCGCACGTCCGGGAGGGCACGCGCGACGATGACGCTCATCGAATAGTTGATGAACGATTCCTTGATCTCTTCGTCGATGAGGCGGGGGACGATTCGCTCGCGTTGATGCGGGGCAGTCATGGGGCCGGGATGCGGTGGAAAAACGGCGTTCCGGAGAGACTGGAAAAGTACCCTCGGGAGGGGGTGAAATCAACTCTCCGGCGAATTCGTAACACCTTGCGGCATCGCCACTTGCGAATCTGCACCCCGTTCGGGCCACCCCCTCCGCGCCCCACGTTCCGCCCCCGCGTCTTTCGGTATCTGTTCGCCATGCTCGCAACGCGTGCGGGCGAGTGGGTCGGTGACTGTACCCGCGAAGGAACGGCGGTGGCTCCCCCATGCGGCCGGCGTCGCTGCGCCGCTCGCCCAGGGCTACATTCGGGACTTCCCCACCACGCATCGGGCGGCCGCCTCATGCCCCTCTCCCGTCGCACCTTCCTGGCTTCCGTGGGCGCCGCCGGCGCCGGCACCGTGGTCGCATCGCGATCGGCGCACGCCCTGGCGTGGATCGCGTCACGCGGACGTGAGGGCTCACGCGACGGCGGCCAGCAGCTGACGGGGGGCGAGGCGATCATCAAGCTCGACTCCAACGAGAACCCCTACGGCCCGGCGGCGGACGCCCTCGACGCCGTCATGCGCATGTTCTCCGAGGCGCCGCGCTATCCGGACGCGCACGAGGAGGCGCTCCAGGCGGCCATCGCGGCGCACCACAAGGTCGGCACCGACGCCGTGCTCCTCGGCTGCGGATCGACCGAGATCCTGGCGCTGGCCACGCAGGCGCTGACGTCGCCCACGCGCCCGCTGCTGACCGTCGCCCCCACCTTCGAGACGCCGCGCGACGTGGCGGCCCGGAACAACGTCCCGATCCAGGCGATCGCCGTCGACGGGAGCCTGCGCATCGACCTGCAGGCGATGTACGAGCGGTGCCGCGGAGCCGGGCTCCTGTTCATCTGCAACCCGAACAACCCCACCGGGACGCTGCACGGTATCGGCGACCTGACCCACTTCATCGGGCAGGTGCGCGCCCGCTCGCCCGAGAGCCATGTCCTGGTCGACGAGGCGTATTTCGAGTACGTGAGCGACCCCGCCTACGGGACGGCGATCCCGCTCACGCAAGGGAACCCGCGCGTCATCGTGAGCCGCACCTTCTCGAAGGTGTACGGCATGGCCGGGCTGCGCGCGGGATACGCCATCGCCCACCCCGAGACCATCCGCCGGCTGCAACCATGGCGCACCCCCAGCGGGGTGAATGCCTTCGCCGCGGCGGCAGCGCTCTCGTCGCTCGAGCTCCCCGACCACGTCGCGCGCCAGCGCGCCCTCAACAGCGAGGCACGGACGTTCGCGATGAACGCCATGCGGGGGCTCGGCTTCACGGTCGTCCCGTCACAGGCCAACTTCTTCCTCACCGACATCCGGCGCGACCCCAGGGCCTTCCAGCGCGAGATGCGTGCGCGCGGCGTGGCCGTGGGGCGCTACTTCGCCCCCCTCGAGACGCACGCCCGCATCTCCATCGGCACGATGGAGGAGATGCAGCGGGCGATGGCGATCGCCGCCGAGGTCCTGCGGCACGGATGACCCCACCACCAGACGATCCCATGGCTTCCACCCTCCAGCACCTCGCAGGCGCCTCACCCGACGGCGACGACGAGGCGACCCCGTTCGTCCACCATGTCATCAACGGCGCCAGGCAGCTGACCGAGGTCGAGCGGTGGGGCGACGTCTGCAATCCCTCCACCGGGGCGCGGGTCGCGGCCGTCCCCTTCGCCTCGGCGGCCGACGTCGACGCGGCGGTGCGCAACTCGCTCGCAGCGTTCGCCGAGTGGGGGAGCTGGTCCGCACTCAAGCGCGCGCGTGTGATGTTCCGCTTCAAGGAGCTGATCGAGGCGCACATGGACGAGCTGGCGCGCCTCGTCGCCAGCGAGCACGGCAAGGTCTTCCTCGACGCCAAGGGCGAGGTCCAGCGCGGGGTGGAGGTGGTGGAGTTCTGCTGCGGGATCCCGCACCTGATGAAGGGTGAGTTCTCCGACACGGTCTCGACGGGGATCGACTCGTACTCGCTGCGGCAGCCGTTGGGCGTGGCGGCGGGAATCACGCCGTTCAACTTCCCGGTCATGGTCCCCCTCTGGATGCTCGCCCCGGCCATCGCCAGCGGGAACTGCTTCGTCCTCAAGCCGTCGGAGAAGGACCCCTCGGCGCCTGTGCGGCTGGCGGAGCTTCTGGTGGAGGCCGGCGCGCCCCCCGGGGTGCTCAACGTCGTCCACGGGGACAAGGTCGCGGTCGACGCGCTGATCACGCACCCCGACGTCGCGGCGGTCTCGTTCGTCGGCTCGACGCCGATCGCGCAACACGTCTACGCGACCGCCGCGCGGCACGGGAAGCGCGTGCAGGCGATGGGCGGCGCGAAGAACCACCTCATCGTCATGCCCGACGCCGACCTCGACATGGCGGTCGATGCCCTCATGGGCGCCGCCTACGGCTCGGCGGGGGAGCGGTGCATGGCGATCTCCGTGGCCGTCCCCGTGGGCGAGGCGGTGGCGAATGCGCTCGTCGCGCGGCTCGCCGAACGGGTCAAGGCGCTCAGGGTCGGGCCGTCCCTTGCCGACGGGATGGAGATGGGGCCGCTGGTGACGGCGGCGCACCACGAGCGCGTGAGCGGGTATGTCGCGTTAGGTGTCGGGGAGGGGGCGACGCTGGTGGTGGACGGGCGCGGCGTCCGCATCGCCGACGGGACGCACGACCACGGCTACTTCCTGGGCGGGTGCCTGTTCGATCACGTCACCCCGGAAATGCGGATCTACCGCGAGGAGATCTTCGGCCCGGTGCTCTGCGTCGTGCGCGCCAGCTCCTTCGACGAGGCGATCGGCCTCGCCAACGCCCACGAGTTCGGGAACGGCGTGTCGATCTACACGCGCGATGGCGACACGGCGCGCGAGTTCGTGCATCGCGTCCAGGTCGGGATGGTCGGGGTCAACGTCCCGATCCCCGTCCCCCTCGCGTTCTATTCCTTTGGCGGCTGGAAGGCGTCCGCATTCGGCGACCACAACCAGCACGGCATGGACGGCGTGCGGTTCTACACGAAGGTGAAGACCGTGACGCAGCGCTGGCCGAAGGGGATCAGGAGCGGGAGCGAGTTCGTGATGCCGACGCTCAAGTAGAAGACGAGAAGACGAGAAGACGAGAAGACGAGAAGACGAGAAGACGAGCGGGCGGGCGCTCCCTCTTCCCGATTCCCTTCCCCTACTTCGCCCTCCCGTACTTCCGCATCGCCTGCAGCATCCGGTCCACCGGCATCGCGTAGACGCGCAGGTCGTTCGCCCCCGTCGTGGTCTCGGCGGCGAGGAGGGCGTTGGTGATGGCCGCCTCGGTCGCCTGCGCGGTCGCGGTGAAGAGCGGGGAGATGCGGTCGTTCGTCAGCATCGTCACCGTCGTCGCGCTGTCCGACGACCAGCTTCCCGGGTTGGCGGTCGAGAAGGCGATGAAGATGTCGCCCGACCCGTTGCCGCCGAATCCGCCCTGCCGCCCGATTCCCAGCGAGACCCGCGTGGCGACGCGCTTGAGCTGGTGCGGAAGGAGGGGGGCATCGGTGGCCACCACCACGATGATCGACCCCTGCTCGGGGCGGTCCTCGTCCTCCGGGCCGGGAGCGTCGGAGCAGCGACGCGCCCCGCGCGCCGCGTCGGCCGGCGCGATGCTGCTGACGGCCAGGCACGGCGTGAGGTCGGGAATCTCCTCGCCCACCGGAACGCCGGCGATGCGGAGGTCGCGGCGTGCCCCGTAGTTGCACTGGACCAGGACGCCGACGGTGTACCCGCCCTGCGACGCCGGGAGGACGCGCGACGCCGTCCCGATCCCTCCCTTGAAGCCGTGGCACACCATCCCCGTCCCCCCTCCCACGACGCCCTCACGCGGCAGCCCGCCGGTGGCGCCGTCGAGGGCCGCGATCACGTGCTCCTCCTTCACATGGAAGCCATTGATGTCGTTCAACGCGCCGTCATACGTCTCGGCGACCACCGGGAGCCACCACGGCTGCAACACGTTCTTCTGACCCACCTCCCACTTGATGATCGCATCGCGCACGACCCCCACGCTGTGGGTGTTGGTGATGGCGACCGGCCCCTCCAGGTAACCGCTCTCCTGGACCCACGTGGTCCCCGTCATCTCCCCGTTCCCGTTGAGCGTGAACCAGGCGGCGAAGACCGGGTCGTGGTTCGCCCTGCCGCGCGGATGCACGACCGTCACCCCGGTGCGGACGGGGCCCTTTCCCACCACCAGCTTGCCGCTCCCGCTGATGATGGTGGCGTGCCCCACCTCCACCCCCTTCACGTCGGTGATCGCGTTCAGCGGCCCCGGTATCCCGCCGATGGGAAGGTGGAGCTCGTGCTCGCGCGGCTTGCCTTGGGCGGCGAGTACGTCTGGGAGGCTCGCCGCGACGACGGACGCCAGGGCGCAGGCGAGCGCGCCGGTACGGGCGTGGGAACGGACGACACGGCGAGCGCGCCGAGGGTTCTGCGTGAAGGTCAGCATGCGTCCGGGCAAGGTCTGGGGAGGATGCGAAATCGCCGGGGAACTTCGTCCCCGGCGATCGCCCCCGCCAGACCGCGCGGGCCACATCCCCGGCGGCGCCCGCGCGCGGCGGCGCTACTCCAGCCGATCGAGCGCGCTCCCCAGCTTGTCCACCAGTTCGTCGATGTGCTGCTTCTCGATGATGAGCGGCGGCGAGAGGGCGATGATGTCGGCGGTGGTGCGAACGAGGAGACCGTGGCGGAAGCAGTCGACGTGGCACGCCATGGCTCTCGCCCCGACCGCGCCGGGGCGTGATTCGAGCTCGATCCCGGCCACGAGTCCCAGGTTGCGGACGTCGATCACGTGCCGGCGCCCGCGCAGCGAGTGGATCGCCTCCTGCCAGTAGTGCGCGAGCCCGGCGGCCCGCTGGAAGAGCCCCTCCTCCTCGTACACGTCGAGCGTCGCCAGCCCCGCGGCGCAGGCCAGCGGGTGCCCCGAGTACGTGTACCCGTGGAAGAACTCGATCCCGCTGGGCGATGCGTTCACCACCGTGTCGTAGATGCCGTGGCGCACGAAGACCGCCCCCATGGGGACGTTCCCGTTGGTGATCCCCTTGGCCACGGTCATCATGTCGGGGACGACGCCGAAGTAGTCGGCGGCAAACGGTGCCCCTAACCGCCCGAAGCCGGTGATGACCTCGTCGAAGATGAGGAGGATCCCGTGCTTGTCGCAGATGGCACGCAAGCGCTCGAGGTAGCCGACCGGGGGGACGAGGACCCCGGTGGAGCCGGCCACCGGCTCGACGATCACCGCGGCGATCGTCTCCCCCCCGTGCTGCGCGGCGAGCCCCTCGAGCGCGTCGGCCAGGTCGGCGCCGTGCGCCGGCTGTCCCTTGCTGAAGAAGTTCTCGGCGATCCCGTGGGTATGCGGGAGGTGATCGACGTTAGGCAGGAGGTGGTGGAGGTACGCCTGGCGGTTCGCCGGGATCCCCCCGACCGACATCCCCCCGAAGCCGACGCCGTGATAGCCGCGCTGCCGCCCCACCAGCCGCGTGCGGCGCGTATCACCGCGCGACTGGTGATAGGCAATGGCGATCTTGAGCGCCGAATCGACGGCCTCGGACCCGGAGTTGGTGAAGAAGACGTGGTCGAGGTCCCCCGGGGTGATCGCCGCCAGCCGCGATGCCAGCTGGAACTGGTAGGGATGTCCCAGGTTGAACCCCGGTGCGTAATCGAGCGTCGAGGCGCTGCGGGCGATGGCGTCGACGATCTTCTCGCGCGCATGCCCGGCGTTGACGCACCAGAGGCCGGCGGTGCCGTCGAGGATCTGGTTGCCATCGACGTCCTGGTAGTACATCCCCTTGGCCGAGGCCAGGAGGCGGGGGGCCTTCTTGAACGCCTTGTTGGCGGTGAAGGGCATCCACAACGGCTCGAGCGAGAGGGAGGCGGGAGCGGACATGTTCCTCGAGAGGACGAGAAGACGGGAAGACGGGAAGACGAGGTGCCTTCCCTATTCTGGGGAGCGGAACAGGGAACGTCTACCTGCTGGACGCTCGGGGGAGCGCAAGCGTTGAGCGGCGCGCGCCACCGGGAGCGGCACGACGCGACGGCTCCGGGGCGCGCCGGCGCGACGCGGGGCCGGGATCGCTGCCGCACCGCCCGCGGGAAGACTCGGGCGGCGCCCCTCTCCCCCGTCAGACGCTAGCCAAGTCACGCTCATGCCGGCACCTTCCCGTCGTCTCCACCTGCCGTCCTCTCGTCTTCCCGTCTTCTCGTCTTCTCGTCTTCTCGTCTTCTCGTCTTCTCGTCTTCTCGACTCCCATGTATCGCCGCCACTTCCTGCTCTCGCTCGCCGCCTCAGCGGCCGCGTCATCGCTGCACGCGCAGCGCACCTCCCCGCTCCCGCGAGCCGCAACGACGCCGCGGCAGCTGCGCGACACGCTGGTGATCGACGCGATGGGCGAACTGCGGATGGAATACACCGACGACGTCGTGCGGTCGATGCTGGCGAGCGGGATGGATGCCATCACCATCACCCTCTGCGACCCCAAGCCGGAGGGAGACGAGGCGCTGGCCCTGGCGGTGGACTCGCTCCTGGCGCACGATCGCTACCTCGCCTCGCGCCCCGACCTCTACGTCAAGGCCACCACCGCCGCCGACATCGATCGCGCTCGCCGGGCGGGGAAGCTCGCCGTCTTCTACCTCTTCCAGAACACGGTGCAGTTCGGGACCTCGCTGGACCGCGTCGACATGTTCCACCGCCTCGGGGTGCGATCGTGCCAGCTCACCTACAACACCCGGAACCACGTCGGGGTCGGCTGCTGGGAGGAGGGGGGGATGACTCCCTTCGGCCACGAATTGATCCGGCGGATGAACGAGCGGCGGATGCTCGTCGACCTCTCGCATGCCAACATGCAGACGATGCGCGAGGCCATTGCGGCATCCCGGGCGCCGGTGATCATCTCGCACACCGCCTGCATGGCGGTGCACGAGAACCGGCGCAACACGACCGACGACGTCCTGCGGGCGCTGGCCGATCGCGGCGGCGTGGTGGGGATCTGCCAGATGCGCCCATTCCTGACCAGCAAGCGAGGCAAGGATGCGCTCCCGGTCTACTTCGACCACATCGTGCACGCCATCAAGGTGGCCGGCGCGGAGCACGTGTGCATCGGGAGCGATCGCGACCACCGCGTTATCACCCTCTCGCCGGAGTACGTCGCCGAGTTGAAGAAGGAGGAGGGCGCCCAGGTGCAAGACAGCGAGCTCCCCTACTTCATCGACGAACTCAACGGCCCGCGCCGCATGGAAGTGGTGTGGGACGGACTGGTGAAACGCGGACTCTCCACCCGCGACGTGGAGCGCGTGATGGGCGGGAACGTCTTCCGGCTCTACCGCGACGTCATGGGGTGACCGACGACGGGGGAGCCGGCGGGATGCCCGCCGCCTGCCGCTCCTGCGTCGTCATGTCCTCGAGCGCCATCGCGGCGTCCTCGGCCTCCTCGCGCGCCTCGACTTCGCGTTCGATGGCGTCGCGCTCGGCGCGATAGCGCGCGTACCATTCGCGCGTCACCTCCCCCGCGAGCTCACGGTTGCCGAGGCCGAAGGCCAGCGCGAGCGCGAGGGCCACGGCACCGAAGAGGATCGCGAAGGCCGTGGTGACGATGTCCGAGGCGATCCCGAGCTCCTGCAGCGCCATGAAGATCGCGAGGACGACGACCATCCAGCGCCCGATGCGCGCCAGCGTCGGCCCGCCCTGCACCGCCCCCGCCGAGGCCATGATCAACCCGCCGGTGAATCGCCCGAGGACGATGCCGACGATCAGGATCACGATCGCCGACATCAGCGACGGGAGGTAGCCCACCAGCTCGGTGAAGACCGAGGCCAGCGATTCCATGCCTAACGCATTCGCGGCCAGCATGATGACCGCGAACATCACGAACCAGAACAGCACCTGCCCCACGACGCGCGTGGGATTGAAGTGCGACCCCGTGCGCTCGACGGCCTCCAACACCCCCCCGCGCTCGAGCCAGCGGTTGAGGCGGATCTTCCGAAGGAGGCGCTCCGTGCCGTTCTCCACCAACTTGGCGAGGAGGTAGCCGGCAAAGAGGATGACGAGGGCCCCGGCCATCGCGGGGACGATCTCGACGAGCTGGGCGAAGGAGTCCTGCAGGCGTTCGTAGAACGTCACGGGATGGGCGCGCTGCGCCAGGTTCGGGAAGCCCCGCCGCTCGGGTGGCGCGGGGAGCGCAGAGAATCTAACACGCCCCTGGGAGTTCTCGCCTGAGCGCGTACGTCCCGCCCCCCTTTCGCCCCCCTTTGCGCCGGTCGGCATTTCGCCCGCCGGACGTGCGTAACCGCCCGACTGCGCCCTGCGCCGCCCAACCTAGATTCGACTCCGACCTTCCCACGGAACGCCCCCCTCGGCACGTTCGTCGAAACCGCGCATGTGGCGCTCGGCGTTCACGACGAATTGCGGTGGACGGCGCCCGGCGTCGGGCGCGGCAGCCCGGGCGCCTCCGATCCCCCTGGTGCCGGGGTTGCACCAGGCAGCCGCGTCGACGACGACTTCGGCAGCGCGACGACCACGACAGGACCACTCATGAGCGAGCAGCAGGGGAGCGGTGGGACCACGGCGCGGGCGGCATCACCGCGTCGCGGCGGGGGCGCGCGACGGCGTCGGCGACTCGCTTGGGGCATCCTGGGCGGGATCGCTCTCGCCGCCATCGTCGCCGTCCCCTTGTGGCTGGCGCGCCCCGCTCTGGTGGACGCGACTCCCGTCGCGCGACGCGACGTGGTGCGGACGCTCGTGCTCACCGGGCGCGTGCGTCCCCAGGGGCGCACGCAGCTCGGCACCAGCGTATCCGGAACCGTCCGCGAGGTGCTGGTGCGCGAGGGGGCGCGCGTTACCGTGGGACAGCTCCTCGCGCGAATCGACGATGCCCAGGCCGCCGCCGGACTCGCGCAAGCACGCGCCGCCTTGGCCACCGCGATGGCCCGCACGCGATCCACGAGGGAACAGGCCGATCTGGCGGCGCAGGGCACGCGCCGCGACGCCGAGCGGGCGCGGGCGCTGTACGCGCAGGGGGCCATTAGCGAGAAGGAGAAGGAGGACGCCGAGCGCGCGGCGGCGAACGCCGCGGCGGAGCTGGAGGCGGCAAGCGCACGCGCTGGCGACGCGGCATCGGCGGCTCTCTCCGAGGAGGCGCGCGCCCGCGCCGCCGTGGCGTCGGCGGAGGCGCTCCTCGCCCTCACCCGCGTGCGCGCACCGGCGGCCGGAATCGTCCTCACCCGCAGCGTGGAACCCGGCGACGCCGTGGTCCCCGGCCAGCTGCTCATGGAGCTTGCACTCGACGGGGCCACCGAGCTGGTGGCCTACGCGCGCGAGGAGAACCTGGGAGACCTCGAACCCGACGCACGCGCCATCGCCTCGGCCGACGCCTTTCCCGACAGCACGTTCCCGGCGCGGCTTCGCTGGGTGGCGCCTGTGGTCAACCCCGCGCAGGGGACCGTCGAGGTGCGGTTCGCCATCCCCGAGCCGCCGCCGTACCTGCGCGCCGACATGACCATCTCGGTCAACGTGGAGGCGGCGCGGCGCGAGCGGGCGCTGGTGGTGCCGCGCGACCTGGTTGGCGAGATCTCGTCGACCGTGCCGTGGGTGATGATCGAGCGCGACGGGCGTGCGGTGCGTCAGGCGGTACGGCTCGGGATCCGGGGCGACCGGCATGTCGAAGTGATCGACGGGCTCACGGAGTGGACCCGCGTCCTACCCGTGCAGCTGCAACCCGGGCACCGGGTGCGCGTGCGCGCCATCGCCGGCGACACGAGCCGTGGGCCTGTCGCCCCGGAGCCGTGAGATGCCGTTCGAACTGATCGTCGCCCTGCGCTACCTGCGGGAGGGGCGCGGGCAGACCTGGCTGATCCTGGCCGGGGTCGGCGTTGGCGTAGGGGTGATCATCTTCCTGTCCGCACTCATCGGCGGGCTGCAGGACAGCCTGATCGAGCGCACCCTCGGCACGCAGGCGCACGTCGTCGTGCGCCCGCGAGAGGAGGTCCCGCGCGTCCTCCCCGCCGGCACGGAGGTGGTGCGGGAGGCCCAGGTCGAGCGTCCGGCGCAACGGGTGCGGTCCATCGTGCAGTGGCAGCGGGCGCAAGCCGACATCGCCGGCATCCCCGGCGTCATCGCCACCGCGCCGAGCATTTCGGGGGCCGCCATCGCCGTCCGAGGCGACGGTGCCAACTCGGTGCTCGTTCGCGGGATCGACCCCGAGAGCTATCGCGGCATCGTCGACCTCGAGGGGTTCCTGGTGGAGGGTCGCCTGAAGATGGACGGTTTCGAGGCCGTCATCGGGACCGGGCTGGCCAAGGACCTTGGCCTTCAGGTCGGCGACCGCTTCCGGTTGCGCGCCGGGACGGAACGCGACGACGTCGGTCGCGTGGCGTACACCGTCACCGGGATCTTCGACATCGGCAACAAGGATCTCAACGCGCGCTGGGTGCTGGTGTCGCTGCGCGCCGCACAGACGCTGTTCGGGCTCGAGGGCGGGGTGTCAGCCATCGAGGTGAAGGGGGGAGAGATATACGACGCCGAGCGGCTCGCGGTCGAGATCGCGGGACGCACTGGACTAGTGGCCGACAGCTGGATGCGGGCCAACGCGCAGCTCCTCACCGGGCTGCGGTCGCAAAGCTCGTCGAGCATCATGATCCAGGTGTTCGTGATCCTTGCCGTCGCCCTGGGGATCGCCAGCGTCCTGGCCGTCTCGGTCGTGCAGAAGTCGCGCGAGATCGGGATCCTGCGCGCCACCGGCACGTCGCGGGAGCAGGTCCTGCGCATCTTCCTCATCGAGGGGACCATCGTCGGCTTGTTGGGGTCGGCGGTCGGCATCGCGCTCGGGATCGCGCTCGGCGCCTTCTTTTCGAGCCTCGCCACCAATCCCGATGGCTCACCGACCTTTCCGGTCTCGCTCGACGTCAGGCTCTACCTGCGGTCGGCGGCCCTCGCGATCGGCGTCGGGTGCGCGGCGGCCATCCTCCCCGCACGCCGCGCGGCGCGGATGGACCCCGCGCAGGTGATCCGGACCGGGTGAGTGCGCAGATGTCCACTCCCGTTGGAGCCGCGCACCCGCCCCTGCTTCAGCTGCACGGCGTCACCAAGGACTACGGGACGCGAGTAGTGACGCACGTGCTGCGTGGCATCGACCTGGTGGTCGAGCCCGGCGAGTTCCTGGCCCTCACCGGCCCGTCGGGGTCGGGGAAGACGACGTTGCTCAACCTCATCGGCTTGCTCGACCGTCCCACCGCCGGCCGCATCACCTTCCAGGGGTGGGACGTCGCCACGCTGGACGAAGGCGAGACCACCGCCCTGCGCGGGCGGGGGATCGGCTTCGTCTTCCAGTTCCATTACCTCCTCCCGGCCTTCACGGCGCAGGAGAACGTGATGCTCCCGCTGCTCGCCGATCGCGGACGTCGCGACGAGGAGATGGTGGGGCGCGCCCGCGACCTGCTGGGCGAGGTGGGGCTCGCCGATCGCGCGTCGTTCAAGGCCACCGACCTCTCCGGTGGCCAGCAGCAACGCGTGGCGCTCGCCCGATCGCTGGTGATGCGCCCCCCCCTCGTCCTTGCCGACGAGCCCACCGGGAACCTCGACAGTGAGTCGGGCGAGCAGGTCTTCCAGCTGCTGCGCGACTTCAATCGGCGCCATCACACCGCCTTCGTGATCGTCACGCACGACGACCGGCTGGCGGAGCGGTGCGACCGCATCGTGCACCTGGTCGACGGACAGGTGGATTCCGACCGGCGACGCGACGCGATGCGATAGCACCCCGGCCCCGCCCCCCGCACTCCTGCCCCTGGACGCGCTGCTCAGGCCGGCGCGCGCCTGGTCTCGCCGCCCCGTGCCGCGGTCTCGCACAGCGGCGCAAGGCGCGGCTCCGCTCCCAGCCAGTACAGCCCGTTGGCCATGATGCAGAAGCCCGTGACCGCGAACCAGACCATCGCGACGCCCACGAACGCGGTGAACGCGAGCCACCACGGGGAGTGGACCAGCGACAGAATCGAGGCGAGGGTGAGGTTGATCCCGACGGCGAGGTAGATGCGCCGTTCGAGGAACCAGCGATCGGTCTGCATGAAGTACGGCTGGCCGGGAGTCCAGCCGGGACGCGCGAGCATGGGGGTGAAGCCGAGCCTGACGAGGACGTTCCCGACGATGCAGAAGCCGGTGAGGGAAACGCCGATGGAGCTGAGGGCGGTGACGATCACGCCGACAACCCAGAGTGGGTGGACCAGCGCTGCCAGCGATGTCGAGAAGAGGAGGACCACGCCGGCGATGCACCAGACCGTGCGCTCGATGTACCAGCGGTGTGTCGGAACTACGTAGATCCCCGATCGTAGGGCCATGGCCGGTTCCTCCCGTCTGTGGGGTGCGGCGGCGGATGACGAACGCGTTCCCTATGATACGGGAAACGGATCATTGCGCCACAGGGCCCTTGCCATCCGGCCCCCGCCATCCGGCCCCCTCCCATGCATGGTCGCACCTTCCTGCAGGTCGCAGGTAGCTCGTTCTTCTGCTCCGCGTGCAGGCCGCGCGCAAGGACCCTCCAAGTGCCCGGCTGCACGCTCGTCCTGGAGGCGCCTCGCTCGCGCACCCGGCACGCCAGCGGGTGCCGTCCGCACCAGCGGCCACAGCTGCAACGCTACTTCATCCGCGACCGCAGGCGGATCGTCTCTCCGGCCACCATGAATGCACCCCGGCCACGGTGGTGCAGCGTGCGCGGCGCCTTGACGGCGGGATCGACCCACGCCTTCACCACCTCGAGCACGAAGAGACAGTATTTCCGCACCATGCCCGTGTCGGCCACGCGACATTCGAGGTTGGCGTAGCACTCCTCCACCAGGGGCGCCGCGACGAGGGACGCGGGTGCCGGGGTGAGCCCGTACCGGCGGAACTTGTCCACCCGCGCACCCGAGGAGTTGCCGCAGCGCACCACCTGGGGGGCGATCTCGACGGTCGGAATGCCGAGCACGCACTCGCGGGAGCGCTGCAGCATGGAGAACGAGCGGTTGCCGTCGCTGATGACGCACCCCACCAGTGGCGGCTCGAACTCGAGCATGGTGTGCCACGACATCGGCATCACGTTGTACCTGCCAGCATGGGCCGTGGTGACGAGCGTGACCGGCCCCGGCTCGAGAAGGGTGTAGACCCTGGCGAGGGGGAAGGATCTCCTTGGCATCGCTCGCTCGCTGGTGAGGGTGCGTCCTACATGACCCCGGCCTTCGCTCCACGCACGATGCGGTGCATCACGAGCGCCATGCGCTTGGCCTGCACCGGCAGCATCGCGAGGTCGGCCGTCTCGTTGGCCGTGTGTCCATCCTTGCCGCGCATCCCGATCCCGTCGATGATCGCCCTGGCGCGGCCGGCGACGAACGAGACGTCGGCGGCGCCGGCCCGGCGCGGATCGACGGCGGTTACCGCCCCCGCACCGATGTCACGGCTCGCCCGGTCGTAGATGGCCAGCAGCGCGCGATTCGCATCGCTCGGGGCGAGCGGGGGATAGCCATCGTCGAAGGTGAGGGTCGCCGAGGTGTGCGGGAGCGAGGCGGCGACGACCTGCTGCATCACCGCCTTGGCCTGCGCGTACTGCTCGGGGGTGAGCGCGCGGAGGTCGCCCGACGCGACGGCGTGCTCGGCGACCACGTTGTCCTTCCCGGCCGCGCTCCCCTTCGCGTTAGGCGCGTCGTACTGCACCGCCGTCCCGCCCAGGATCAGCCCGGGGTTGAAGGTGAGGTTGGGCTCCGCAGACAGGCGGCGGTAGAACTCGGTCAGGATGCGCGAGGCCTCGTAGATCGCCCCGGCCCCCACCTCGGGCTGGAAGATCTGCGACGAGTGTGCGGCGACCCCCTTCACCGCCAGCTCCCACGACGACGCGCCCCGGCGCGAGACGACGGCGTGCCCCGGTTCCCCGTCACCGTCCTCGAAGCCGATGGCGTAGTCGGCCCCTTCGGCCGCCGCCACCAGCGCCTCGCGCGCGAGCGCCAACGGTTCGCCGGCTCGCTCCTCGTCACCCGTCATCACGACGGTCACGTTCATGTGCTCGAGCATCCCGCGGGCAGCCAGCGCCTTGAGCACCAGCACGATGATCACGTCGCCCCCCTTCATGTCGCTGATTCCGGGGCCGCGTGCATGCGTGGCGTCGACGCGCTCGAAGCGCTGGAAGGGATGGTCGGGCTCGAAGACGGTGTCGAGATGCCCGATGAGGAGGAACTTCGGCCCCTTCCCCGGGTGCTCCGCCACCAGGTGGCCGGCACGCTGGAAGGGAGCCCCATCGACCCAGCGCGTGTGGAAGCCAAGGCGGTCGAACTCGGCGCGAAAGACGTCGCCCACCGCGCGGACTCCGGCGAGGTTCAGCGTCCCGCTGTTGATGTTGACGACGCGCTCGAGGAGGGCCAGTCCCTCCGTGTTGGCGGCATCGACGGCCGCGAGGAGGGCGCGCTCCTCGCGCGTGAGCGAGTCGGCGACGCTCGCCCGCGCCGGGGGTGCCGAGGCCGACGGAGACGACGCCAGCGCGAGCACGAGCACCCCCAGGGTGACGGGCGAGGCCAACCGGAACGGCGCGTACATCGGGTTCTCCTTGGTTCGTCGGCTTCAGGACTATCGACGGACTGACAGCGAAGGCGCGGCCCGCCTCGGTCGCGCCGGAACGATCAGGACTGCGGCTGGCGGACAGCTTCTCCCGCTCGTTCCGCCAGGGCCGCGATCAGCGACGGGATGAACCCCCCGAAGGCCCCGTTGCTCATCACGAGGATGAGGTCGTTGGCCCGCGCGCCGTCCGCCACCTGTCGCACGAGGACACTCACGTCCGCGTCGGCGCTGGCCGTGATCCCTCGGGCCGCGATCGCTCGAACGACGGCCGGCACGTCGAGCTGCTGGTCGACGGGGACCTTGTCGTGCGGCTCGGGGAGCCGGAGGGTCACCACGTCGGCCTCGTCGAACGACGCCGCGTACTCGGCCTGGTGGATGTTCCGTCGCGAGGTGTTGGACCGCGGCTCGAAGACGGCCCACAGCCGTCGCGTGGGATACCGCTGGCGGAGGGCGAGGATCGTCTCGCGCACGGCGGTCGGGTGGTGCGCGAAGTCGTCGATCACCAGCACGCCGCCGATGTCCGCACGCGGCTCCTGCCGCCGCTTGACCCCGCGGAACGTGGCGAACGCATGGGCGATGGCCGACGGGGCAAGCCCAAGCGAACGCGCCGCCGCATAGACGCCGGTGGCGTTCTCGAGGTTGTGGAAGCCGGACATCGGGAGGAACAGCTCCGCCGACTCGGCGTCGGGGGCGACGATGCGGAAGCGAGCGCCGTCCTCGCTGAAGCGGGCGTCGTGTCCGCGATAGTCGGCATCGCGATCCCACGCGTACGTCACCACGCGTGCCTTCGTGCTTGCCCGCGCGATCTCGACCGCACGCGGGTACGTCGCCGATACGCCCAGCCACCCCCCCGCGGGAAGCACCTCCCCGAGCCGGGAGAACGCCGACTCGTAATGCGCCATGTCGCGATAGATGTCGGCGTGATCGAACTCGACGCTGGTCAGGAGCGCGGTGCGCGGGCGGTAGTGCAGGAACTTGGGGCCCTTGTCCCAGTATGCCGTGTCGTACTCGTCGCCCTCGACGACCACGTGGGGCCCCGCGCCCAGACGGAAGTTGCCCCCGTAGTTCAGCGTCACCCCGCCGACCAGAAAGGTCGGGTCGAGCCCGGCATCGGCCAGGACGTGCCCCATCAGCGCCGAGGTGGTCGTCTTGCCATGCGTCCCCGCGATCACGACGCTGTGCCGGCTGGCCGCGATCAGCGCCCCGAACGCCGCCGGGAACGACATCTGGGGAATGCGGCGCTCGCGCACCGCCGTCGCCTCCGGGTTCACCCGCCGGATGACGTTCCCGATGATGACGAGGTCCGGACGGGCGCGGTCGAGGTTCGCGGGCGCATACGGTGTGTAGACCTCGATCCCCCACTCCCGCAGCATGTCGCTCATGGGAGGGTAGACGTTCTCGTCGCTGCCGGTGACCGTGTAGCCGGCCGCCTTGAGCATCCCCGCGAATGCCCCCATCCCCGTCCCGGCGACGCCGATCAGGTGGATGCGGCGTATCGCGCCCGGGGCGACGTCGGTCACGATCGCGCCGTCGTCGCTTGCACCTGCACCTGCACCTGCGGCATTGCCGCCGCCGGATTCGTTAGGTGATGTCACGTCTGCCGACACGGGGGATCACCCCCAGAAGATGTATGCCACGAAGATGGCCGCCACGACCCCTGCCAGGTCGGCGAGGAGTCCGAGGGCGACGGCGTTCCGGGTCTTTCGTACCCCGACCGCGCCGAAATAGAGCGCGAGGATGTAGAACGTCGTGTCGGTCGCCCCCTGGAAGGTCGACGAGAGGCGGCCGACGAAGGAATCGGCGCCGTAGGTCTTCATGGCGTCGACCATCATCCCCCGCGCCCCGCTCCCGCTCAGCGGTTTCATGAGCGCCGTGGGGAGGGCCGGCACGAGGTCGCTGCGGAGCCCCATCGCCTCGAGCACCCGGCTGAGCCCCTGCACCAGGAGGTCGAGCGTCCCCGAGGCGCGAAAGACACCGATGGCGACGAGGATCGCCACGAGATACGGGATGATCCGGATGGCGACGGTGAACCCCTCCTTTCCCCCCTCGATGAACGCCTCGTACGCGTTCACCTTGCGCAGCATCGCCATGACCAGGAACGACGAGATGACGCCGTAGAGGATGACGTTGGCCACGACGTTCGAGATGGCCTGCACCTGCTCCTGCGGGATTCCCGTGAAGTACCACGTCGTCGCCGCGACCAGCCCGGTGACGCCGACCAGGTACGCCATGATGACCCGGTCGAACAGGTTGATGCGCTGCACCGCCGCCGTCGCGACGAGGGCCACCAGCGTGGCGAAATACGTGGTGATGAGGATGGGGAGGAAGACGTCCGACGGGTTCGCCGCCCCCAATTCCGCCCGGTACACCATGATGCTGATCGGGATCACCGTCAGCCCCGAGGTGTTGAGGACCAGGAACATGATCTGGGCGTTGGTCGCCGTCTCCTTGTCCGGGTTCAGCTCCTGCAGCTCGTTCATCGCCTTGAGCCCCAGCGGCGTGGCCGCGTTGTCGAGCCCCAGCATGTTGGCGGCGAAGTTCATGATGATCGAGCCGATCGCCGGGTGATCCGACGGGATCTCGGGGAAGAGGCGCCGGAAGAAGGGGCGGACCACCGTGGCCATCGCCCCGATCGCCCCGCCCCGCTCTCCCACCTTCATCAGCCCCAGCCAGAGCGTCAGGACTCCCGTCAGCCCCAACGAGATCTCGAACCCGGTCTTGGCCGAGTCGAAGGTGGCCTGGACCATCGACGTGAAGACCGCCGTGTCGCCGAGGAAGACGAGCTTCACCGCCCCCACCACGAGGGCGATGAGGAAGAAGGCGAGCCAGATGTAGTTGAGCGTCATGGGAGCGATCCCGCCAGGAGCTCCACGAGCACCGGTACATGCTCGCGCATGAGCACCTCGGTCGCGGCGAGTGGGAATTCGTAGGTGATGACCGGCACCCCGTTCTCGCCGCCCCACGAGCCGAACGACCCCGGCGTCGGGTAGCCGACGTCGCGCACGAGCGGCATCCCCGTCCGCGCGGCGAGGCGCCTGCCCAGCGCACTGTCGTTGGCGTCGTCGATGCAGGCCAGCGGGGCGTGCAGCGCCACCACCGCGTCGGGCTGCAGCTCACCCACCAGCGAGAGGAGCGCCTGGACCTCCGGCTCCGACCCCGCATGCGTCCCCGTGGCGAGCATCACGTCGCTCGGATCCTCGATGGTCGATCGGCAGGTCACGGGGGCCGATTGCCAGTTGGACGTCGGGAAGTTGCGATTGAGGTCGACCCCGCGTGCGTTGCCGCGCGTTCCCCGGATGAGCCCATCGGGATTGGCCGCGAGGACGACGGCGGCGTGTTGCGGCTGCTCCGCCAGCTGCCGCAGGGCGCGCGAGAGCGCATAGGTCGTTTCCGGCTCCTCGCCATGGATCGCCGAGAAGACGAGGAGCTCGCAGCGATCACGAGGGCGCCAGACTTCGAGCGGAAGCCCGAGGACCGAGCGGCCGTAGGTGGACGGAGGCCAGGGGATGGTCCCCCACTCCGGTCGCGGGCGAAGCCTCACGCCGAACCGCCACCCCCCAGCGGCAGCATGCGGCGCCAGATCCCCGGGTGCCTCCGGAGGAAGTACACGCCCGCCAGGACGACGGCGAACGCGTTGGCCACCACGATCGACCACCACGGGAGGACGGCGCGCATCCCCGCGGTCAATATCCCGACGGCAACGATGGTCACGATGAATCCCGCGATGACCGTGAGCCCGGCGAGTCGCGCGTGCTCGGGACGGTGCTCCGCCATGGCGACGAGCCAGCTCACGACGACTCCGATTGCCAGCGACAGTACCAGATGCAACGCGTTGTACGCCGCCATCGCCGCGCCATCGGGCTGCATGGGCGTCTCGAGGACCGACGGGTCGCGCAATCCCCGGAAGACGGCCTTGCCCAGCAAGTCGAGCGTATACAGCGACCCCCTGGCGGCGAGCACGTCGAAGATGGCGTAGAACGCCGCCACGGCGACGTAGGCGATGACCCCGACCACGAGTCCGTCGCGCACAACACGAAATGATGGCGCCACACTGACCTCCTGCGCTGGAATCCGGCTGCACTTCGGGGCACGGGCGTCATGCCGTTCGCGGCATTGGGATGGACGGCTCCTCGCACACCCAGCCACCGCATGACGGACGCTGCGCCGAACGTACGCCTCGGCCCGAAACGGCGCCAGCTCGGTCGGTATCCGTTCCGCACGCGTCCCGCTCCGGCTTGCTCGTCAACGGTGCCCGCCCCCCCCGGAGCGCGGCGCGGGCGGACACCCCGGTTCGCTCACGTTCGCGACGAAGCGCGCGTGAATCTCGTCGAGATTGTCGAGCACCACGTCCTTGAGTCGCATGTCGGCGTCGGCGATCGCCGACCGGAGGAGCTCGGGGGTGAGGAGTCGCTGGAATTCCGTCGCCAGCGGGGCGTAGCTCAGGTGCCAGCGCTCCGGCGCGACTCCCCCGCGGTCCACGTCGAACGGCCGGAAGAAGCCGAGCGCCGTGCCCGACGCCATACGCGCGTCGAGCCACTCGTGCAGTGGGGCGAAGATCCCCCCGCCCTCCACCTCGCCCGGGACCAGCTGGATCTCGTAGCCGCCGGGGGTGGCCGCCGCATCAAAGACGTCGACGTCGGTCCCCCAGTGGTGCCGCGAGGCGCCGGGGAGCGCCGACCAGCGCAGGATCGCGAACGCCAGCTCGCGCGGCGTGAGGTTCGCGATGTCGATGGGACGTGCCGCGGAATCGAGGACGGCCAGCTCGCCCCCGACCTTCCGGTTCCAGATGGAGAGCTGGCGGTCGAACGCACGAAACCCGCTGAGGATGCGCAGGTCGAATCCGGCCTCGGCTGCAGCGGTCCGCAACGCCAGGAACGGGGCAAGCACCGCGAGGTGCACGCGCCCCCCTATCCCGGCTCCCGCGGCGTCGGAGCAGAGATGCGCATCGTGCTGGCCGACGAGCATCGAGACGGTTTCGGAAGACCGGGGCATGCGGGGCGGGATGCGTCCTTGGTGGGCGAACGCCGGACCGACGGGGCCACGACGCGGAAGCGCCAACGATACCCCGCCGCGCCGCCTTGCGCGACGACACGAGCGTGGCAGGCCCCCGCATCGTCGCACGTCATCAGTTGCCGTCGCGCACGATCAGGCGTGCCCGGTAGTCCTTCAGGGCAATCGGCTTGCGCGAATCGGTGGCCGGTGTCACGCGCAGGAGCTCGACCGTGACGCCCGCATCGGTCACGGACCTGGGTTCGATGAAGGAATGCAGGTCGACGACCTTCGAGGGGGCATCGCCCACCGTGATGGTGAAGCGAAGCGCCGCATCACCGGCCCACACGCAGAGGGCGTCGATGGGGCAGCGGGAGTCGGCGGTCACGGTGTCGAACCGGACGAAAACCGAGGGTGCGCCGACCGTTGCACGCTGCCCCACCGCGAGATCGAACTCCCGGTTGGTTGCGCCCTGCACCGACGGAAGGACGGGGGACGAGGCGGTGGAGGAGCTCCCGCAGGCCGCCGGCGCGGCCAACGCTGCCGCGAGGGCGAGCGAACGAACACGGACGAGCGGTGAACTCATGTGCGCTCCTGTGGAGGGGGTCGACCAGAAGACACGGGGCGCGGCGATGGCCCCTACCGCCCGTGCGGTGCGCGTGCCGCCGCCAGCTGCTCGACGTACTGCCGCAGCCGCGAACCCGCCGGGTCGAGTGCGGCGGCGGCCTCGAGATAGGGGAGCAGGTCGCCAGCGAGCGGGAGCGGGAGGCGCTTCCCGCGGTGCAGGGTGAACGTCGAGTCCCCCTCCACCACGAGCGCGGCCTGCTGTCCCCCGTAGGCGGCCGAGAGCCCCGCGTCGATCATGATCACCTTGCCGCCGAACCGCGGCAGGATCGTCCCGGGAGTCACGGTGTGACCGATCACGATGTGCTTCACGCCGAATCGCGCCAGCACGCTGTCCACGTGCGCGGCGAGCTCCGCTTCGCTTCCCGTGGCCAGCCCCCGATACCAGAGCGGTCCTTCGGGGTCTTCGGCGATGTTCCCTTCTGGCGGCGACACGTCGCCCCGCAGCGCCTCGCGCACGTGGGCATTGATGGCCGCCATCGTGGAATCGACGTACCTGGGGCCGATCCCGCCGTGCACGAAGAGGTAGTCGTCGATCTTCAGCACTGCCGGGTTGTTCCGGATCCACGACGCGTAGCGCCCGTTCCCCTCGAACGCCATGCGCTGCTCGACCCAGCCCAGCGGGTGCTCGGCGAACCATTGCGCCTTGTACGCCTTGTCCCCGCGCCGGGCGGAGTCGGACAGCACCTCCCAGGCGCGGCTTTGCAACTGGCGGGCACGCCCGCTCCGGAAGGCCGCGTACTCCCCCGGATGCACGTAGCGCAGGTCGCCCAGCATGTTCATCGCCTCGTGGTTCCCCACCAGCGCGTGCACCGCTCCCCCGGCCCCCTGCGCCTGAGGCGCGAGCGCCATGAGCAGCTCCATCACCTTGCGCGAATCGGGGCCGCGGTCCGGGACGTCACCCGTCTGCACCAGGTGCGTCCGGCCTCCGACCCAGCGCGTCTTGCCGTCGATCACCCCGGCCTGGCGCAGGATCGTCACGAACTGTCCATAGTCGCCGTGCACGTCGCCCACCGCGACGATGCGCGACACGCCGGCGACGCCCGCCTGGCCGACGACCGCAACGGGCCAGGCCAGTAGGGGCAGGAAAAGCGATTGCGACAGGAAGCGGAGCATGGGGGCGAGGTGGGCGTGCAGGGAGAATACCCCGCGAACACGGACTCGGCACTTCCCCGCCGCCGCGAGGGCGGCGTGCACGACGGCGGCGGGACCGGACGCGGAGGGGCGAAGGCCGGAGGGGTCGGTCATGCGGGCGCGAGTGCATGTGTCCGGACCAACCATATGCCCGGGGATGGTGCGGCGGAACGCACGGTGCAGGAAGAGGCGACGGGCGCTCGCCTCAGCGCTCGGCCACGACCTCCAGGTATTCGGAGGCGACCCTCGTCGTGCCATCCGTCGCCTCGTTGGCGTCGGACCAGAGGGAGACGAGGTCGGCGAACAGCTTCGCCCTTCCGCGGTCGTCCAGCGCCTCGAAGGTGCGGACGGTCGGGCCGTAGTAGTCGCGGAAGAGCTGCACCACGTCCGCCGGCGACACCGGGAACTCCAGGTAGATGGTGCGACGGGTGAGCGACAGGGAGCGCGATTCCGCCAGCCGCTCGCGCGCGGTGGCCTCGTCGCCCCAGAGCAGCGTGCTGGGAATCCCCGCCGGCGGCGGGACCATCGCCACGTGCGCCTTCAGCATGGCGCCGACGAAGCTCGCGGGCGTCCAGTTGGCCATGGCGATGCGTCCGGCGGGGCGCACGACACGCAGCAATTCCGCTGCGGCAAGTTGGGGTCGAGGGGCGAACATGGCGCCGAACATGGTGATCACGGTGTCGAAGGCGCCGTCGTCGTACGGGAGCGCCTCGGCGTTCCCCTCGTCGAAGCTGATGGCGAGACCCTCGTCCGCGACCCTCCCTCGCGCGATATCGAGGAGGTTGGGGGCGATGTCGACCCCGACGGTCACCGCGCCACGACGGGCGGCGGGGAGAGTCAGGTTCCCCGAGCCGCAGGCCACGTCGAGGACGCGCTCGCCGCGCGTGATGCCGAGCCGGCCCACGAAGTCGTCCGCGCCGCTGCGGTAGCCGGCGGCGATCCGCTCGAAGTCGCCGGCGACCCACGTCGCACGGTTGCGCCGGACGACCGGATCGGTCGCGGGCGCGAGGACCCGCACACTGCGGCGGTTGGCGCCGACGGCGCCGTGAGCGAGTGAAGTGGAAGGGGAGGTCATGGGAGTCGTTCGTTGGTCGTGGTGGATGGGCCGAGTTCCACGACAACGATTGCCCCGACGGGGGCGCGCGGGAATGACTCATCGTCCGGCTCCCTTCGCCGGACGTCCGGCGCTTCCCCTCCTGCCGGCGCTGGATGATGGGGGCGCGGGGGCGAGCGACGGCCCCGCCCCGCAGTGTCGCGTTAGGCGCCGACGTCGCCCGGGGAGGACGGGGACCGGCGCCGGCCACGGGGCCCGCGCCGCGTCATGCCTCAGGCGTCTTCGAGGTATACGAGGACGTGCCCCCGCTTCACCATGCGGCCGAGCGCCGGGAGGACCGTGGGACAGATGGCGCGCGGCCCAATGGAGGCGATGTACGCAAAGGCCTCGTCGGCGGTCATGGCGTCGCGATAGGCGCGCGGCGAGGTGAGGGCGTCGAAGACGTCGGCCGCCCCCACGATCCGTCCGCCGAGCGAGATGGCATCGCCGCGCAACCCGCGCGGATAGCCGCTCCCGTCGAGCCGTTCGTGATGGTGCGCCACGTAGTCCAGGACGGGGCCGAGATGGGTGAGCGGCGCGAGGATGTCCATGCCGATACGGACGTGCTCGCGGACGTGGGCGAACTCCTCGGGGGTCAGGTCCGACGGCTTGTCGAGGATGTCCTCGCGAATGCCGATCTTGCCCACGTCGTGGAGACGCCCCGCGAGGCGCACCTGCTCGATGCTGGCGTCGTCGAAGCCCAGTTCCGCGGCGATCGCGGCGGCGGCCGAGGCCACCCGGTGGGAGTGGCCGCGAAGGTACCGGCTCTTCGCCTCCATCGCGTTGATGAGCGACTGGGCGATGCGGGTGGAGAGCGCCTCGAGCAGCTGGAGCTCCTCCGCCGAGAACCGCAGCTCGACGGGGATGTCCGTCCCGGCAGGAGTGGCAAGGGGGTTCATCACGAATCGTTAGGCACGGGTCGGGATGCGCATTAGCGCATTCTCAGCGGACGCACTTCCTGTGTTGTGCGCCCTCAGTCACGACGCATGACGTGCACGCGCGCAACGTGCGGGCGCCCGCGATGGCGGGCGGGGCCGCGCGCGGCCACGCGCGTCACCCCGCGCGTCACCCGGAGAACGGCTGGTGCCGAGCGTGCGCCGCGAATCCGGGAGGAGGCGCCGGCCCCGCCGTGCCGTGGCACAAACTGCCTAACGCCTCATGGCGCCGCCGTCGCGTCACGCGACAGCGTGCAATCTGGCGACACCCCACGCCCCGCCCGCGCCCCCGCAGGCGCCGCGATCGGCACTTCTTTCCGGGGGGGGCCACCGGCCTGACACGCCACGGCGCGCCGGGGCCATCGCTCCCGCAGTCGACGACGCCCGGCCGGCGGAAGAACGCCGCGCCTGTCGGCGGCGCGCCGGCCACGATCCTCGCGATGGCGGCTAGTTCCGCGTCCCGCGCTTGAGGTCGAAGATCACCGAGCGGTGGCACGACGGACACAGGAACCATTCCCGGCGCCGGGCGTAGCCGAGCCCGAACGACCCGCCGCCGATGGAGCGCTTCGTCATCGCCACCGCGCACCGCGGGCAGGTGGCCCCCTCTCCCGCGGCCACCGCCCGCCGGAGCTCGCCCTCTTCCTGGCTCGTGTACTTCGCCGTCTCGCTCACGTCTCGTTCTCTCGTCTTCTCGTCTTCTCGTCTTCTCGTCTTCTCGTTCAGATCTCCACCACCACCTTGCCGAACTGCCGCCCCGACGCCAGGCGCGCATACGCCTCCGCCGCCCGGTCCATCGGGAAGGTCGCGTCGACCACCGCCCGGAGGCGCCCGGCCGCGAACTCGGCGGTCGCCGCGGCAAACTCGTCCTCGTTCCCCATGGTCGATCCCATGATCGTCCACTGGTTCCAGAACAGGCGCCGCACGTCGGTCTGCACCATCGGCCCGGACGTCCCCCCGCACGTCACCAGGCGCCCGCGCTTGCCGAGCGCGCCTAACGACTGCCCCCACGTCTTCTCCCCCACGCTGTCGATCACCACGTCGACGCCGCGCTTCCCGGTGCGCGCGCGCACCTCGCGCCCCACATCGACTCGCGCGTGGTTGAGGCATTCGTCGGCACCCAGCGCCCGCGCCCGCTCCAGCTTCTCGTCACTCCCCGACGTCACCCAGACCCGCGCCCCTCGCGCCTTGGCAATCTGCAGCGCCGCCAGCGCCACCCCGCCCCCGATCCCCCAGATCAGGACGTCATCCTCGGCGCGCACCTTCGCCTTGCTCACGATCATCCGCCACGCCGTCAGCGTCGCCAGCGGGAAGGCGGCGGCATCGGTGAACGGGATTCCCGGAGGAATCGCCACCACGTTGCTCTCGGGAATCACCAGCGCCTCGCAGATCGTCCCTGGAAAGTGCTCTCCCAGGATCCCGTAGTGCAGGCACAGCGGGGCGTCGCCGGTGAGGCAATATTCACACTTTCGGCAGGATAGTCCGGGGTTCAGTACGACATGGTCGCCGGGCTTCACCCGCGTCACCCCCGCGCCCACCGACTCGACAACCCCCGCCCCGTCGGATCCCACGATCCACGGCGGGGTGATGGTGATGTGCGGGAGCCCGCCGACCATGAAGAGGTCCAGGCGATTCAGGGCCGCCGCCTTCATCGAGACCAGGACATCGGTCGGGTTCCGAAGGCCCGGCCGGGGAAGGTCATGGCGAAGCTCCAGTTGCTCCAAGCCGCCGTGTGCAGATATCGTCAGCGCGCGCATCGGTCGAGCGATCGGGTTCAGCGGCCGGGTAGAGCGGCCAAGTTACGCGGCCGGATTGAGCGGCCGGGTTGAGCGGCCGGGTTGAGCGGCCGGGTTCAACGGCCGGGTTGAGCGGCCGGGTTCAACGGCCGGGTTGAGCGGCCGGGTTCAACGGCCGGGTTGAGTAGTCGGGGGTGAAGGCACCCGGTTAGATTGCGGCGTCACGACCGCCAGCCGCCGAACGTCTGGCGGGCGCCCCTCGTCGCCACCGAACCAGCCCGCAGGCACAGGAACATGCTCTCGATCAAAGTCCCCCCCCTCGGAGAATCCATCGTCGAAGCCACCATCTCCCGGTGGCTCAAGAAGGAAGGGGACCATGTGGCCTCGGGCGAGACGCTGGTCGAGCTCGAGACTGACAAGGTAACGGTCGAGGTTCCGGCGCTGAAAGCGGGCGTCCTGGTGCGTCGCGCCAAGGCGGAAGGCGATGTCGTGGCGGTCAACGACGTCCTGGGGGAGCTGGACGACACGATGGCCGTCGCCGCAGCTGCACCGTCGGCCGCTGCTCCGACCCCGGCGGCCGAGACGCTTCCTCCCGCTCCCACCCCAGCTGCCGTTGCAGCTCCGGCCCCCGCACACCCCGCCGAGGAGCCGAAAGCCTCGCCCGCCGCGCGCCGCCTGGCCACGGAAGAGGGGGTCAGCCTGGCCACGGTTGCCGGGACGGGGCGAGGCGGGGTGATCAGCAAGCCCGACGTGGTCGAGCACCTCGCGGCGGCCACGACGTCCACCCTCCCGGCCGTCGCCACCCCCGTGACGGCACCCGTGTCGTCCCCCGCCACCTCGCCCGCCCCGACCGCGCGGCCATCCGCGGCGACGCCCGCTCCCGCCCCCGCCGCGGCGAAGACCCCAGCGGCCGGCGCTGTGCGCGAGACGCGCGAGAAGATGTCGACGCGCCGCCGCCGCATCGCCGAACACCTCCTCGAGGCCCAGCACGCGACCGCCCATCTCACGACCTTCAACGAGATCGACCTCACCGCGGTCGAATCGCTTCGTGCGCGCATCAAGGAGCGCATCGAGAAGGAGCACGGCGTCCGGCTCTCGATGATGCCCTTCTTCGTGAAGGCCGCCTGCATCGCGCTCAAGCACTTCCCGGTGGTGAACGCCAAGGTCGACGGCGACCACATCCAGTACCACCACTACGTGAACATGGGGATCGCGGTGGCGTCGGATGCCGGGCTCGTCGTCCCGAACCTGAAGGACGCCGACCAGATGGGGATTCTCGACATCGCCCGCGCCATCGTGGCCACCGCCAAGAAGGCGCGCGATGGCAAGCTGACGATGGACGACCTCACCGGCGGGACGTTCACGATCACCAACGGCGGCGTCTTCGGCTCGCTCATCTCGACCCCCATCATCAACTTCCCCCAGGCGGGGATCCTCGGCCTCCACAAGGTGCAGGAGCGCCCCATGGTGGTGAACGGCGAGATCGTCCCCCGCCCGATGATGTACGTCGCCCTCTCGTACGACCACCGGATCATCGACGGGCAGCAGGCGGTGCTGTTCCTGGTGAAGCTGAAGGAGCTGATGGAGGATCCGGCGCTGATGGTGGTGGAGTAGGGCGGACGGGAGCCGGGAGGTGTGAGACGAGAATGCAGACGGCGCCGAGAGGCGCCGTTCGTCTTGCATCGGCGTGGACGAGGCAAAGCGGTCGCGAGCGCTGCGCGCGGCATCGCCGCGCGCACTCCCGTCCCCCGTCCCCCGTCTCCCGTCTCCCGACCGAGTAAACCCTTCGCCCCTCGGCGGCGTCCAAGTCAGTGGCGAGAGTGCCGAACGCGCCCGACACGACTGAAACTCTTCGACACGCGCCCCCGTAGGACACAGCAACAGGAGCTGCCCATGTCGACCACATTCGCCTTCACCCCGCTTCCACAGTCGCGCCTCGATGCGCGCCGGCAAGCTCCGCTCGGAGCACTGTCGGGGAACTGGCGCGGCGAGATGATCGTCGACGGTAGCGGAGAGAGCGTGCCGTTCACGCTCCTGCGCGACCAGTCGAGCGACGCCGCGGTCGCGGGCCGGTTCCTCTTCTTCGCCACACGCGACGTCGCGCCGACGGGGATGAAGCTCCTGGAGGCGTCCAACGCCGCCTTCGTCGCGCTCGTCGGGCCGTACTTCTGCCCGCGCGAGAACGCCGACGTGATGACCGTCTTCGAGGGAACCCGCACGGGCGACCGTATCGAGGGGTCGTTCTATACCCGCGTGCAGAACTGGCGCAACACGTTGCGCAGCGGGCGCTTCACCGCCACCAAGAGCGCACTCCACGCCGGGAGCGGGAACCGCGCTGCGTAGCACATACAGATTGGGGCACCGCAGGGGATCGCGGTGTGGGGAGCGGGTGTGGTCGCGATGAGCGGCCGCACCCGCTTAACTTTCGCCCCTCCCCTCCCTCCAACCAGCGCTTTCCAGATGGCGAACGATCTCGTGGCCACCGACGTCGTGGTGATCGGTGGCGGCCCCGGCGGCTACGTCGCCTCCATCCGCGCCGCCCAGCTCGGCCTGTCCACCGTCTGCGTCGAGATGGACAAGACGCTCGGCGGGACCTGCGTCAACGTGGGGTGCATCCCCAGCAAGGCGATGCTCCAGTCGTCGGAACACTACGAGTTCGCACGACTGCACGCTCACGAGCACGGCTTCCAGTTCGACGGCCTCCGTCTCGACCTCGCCCAGATGCTCAGGCGCAAGGACGAAGTCGTCAGCGCCAACACGCGCGGGGTCGAGTTCCTCTTCAAGAAGAACAAGGTCACCTGGGCCCGGGGGCGCGGCACGCTCAGGGCCGGCAACGTGGTGGATGTCGCGGCCGCCGACGGGAGCGTCACCAGCTACCAGGCGCGGCACGTCATCATCGCCACCGGCTCGGTCCCTTCCGCGCTCCCGTTCCTCGAGTTCGACGAGCGGCGCGTCCTCTCGAACGTCGGCGCCCTCTCCATTCCGGAGGTTCCCCGCCACCTGGTGGTGATCGGCGGGGGAGTCATCGGCCTCGAGCTCGGCTCGGTCTGGCGGCGTCTGGGGGCGAAGGTGACGGTCGTGGAGTTCATGCCCACGATCCTCCCGGGGAACGACGACGACATCACGAAGGAGGCCGACCGCATCTTCCGCCGCCAGGGACTCGACATCCGGACCGGCACGAAGGTGACCGGGGCGACGGTCGAGGCGACCCGCGTGCTCGTCAACATCGAGAAGGACGGCGCCACGGAGGTGCTCGACGCCGACTACGTCCTGGTCTCGGTGGGACGGCGCCCGGCGTTGCACGGCGTCGACGCGGCCGCGTTGGGGCTCAACCTCGGCCCGCGCGGCGAGGTGGTCGTCGACGACCGGATGCACACCAACCTCCCCAATGTCTACGCCATCGGTGACGTGGTGGGGGGCAAGCTCCTCGCCCACAAGGCGGAGGAAGAGGGCGTCGTGGCCGCCGAGGTGATCGCCGGGAAGCCGGCGCGCATGCACTACCACTCGATGCCCGGCGTCGTCTACACCTGGCCCGAGGTGGCAACGGTGGGGCTCACGGAGCAGGAAGTGAAGGCGTCTGGGCGTGCGTACAAGGTCGGGAAGTTCCCCTTCTCCGCCAACGGGCGGGCCCGCACGATGGGCGAGACCAACGGCTTCGTGAAGATGATCGCCGACGCCGAGACCGATGAGTTGCTCGGTTGCCACATGATCGGGGCCAACGTCTCGGACCTGCTCGCCGAGGTGGTGCTGGCCTTCGAGTATCGTGGGTCGTCGGAGGACATCGGGATCACCGTCCATTCGCACCCGACGCTGTCGGAAGTGACGAAGGAGGCGGCGCTGGCGGTGCTGGGGCGGGCGATACACATCTGACGTCAGAAGACGAGAAGACGAGAAGACGAGAGGACCTTGACGCGATTCGGCACCGTCCTGTTCGACTGCGACTCGACGCTCTCCACCATCGAGGGGATCGACGAGCTGGCGCGCGAGTATCGTGACCAGATCGTCCCGCTGACCGAGTTGGCGATGCGGGGAGAGGTGACGCTCGAGTCGGTGTACGGGCGGCGGCTGGCGATCATCCGCCCGTCGCGGGAGGACGTCGAGCGTGTGGGTCGGATGTATGTCGAGACGCTCGTCGCCGGGGCGCGCGAGGTCGTGCGGGCGCTGCACGAGGCCGGGGTCGCGGTGCACGTCATTTCCGGCGGGTTGCGCCCGGCGGTGCTGCACGCGGCGCGGGCGCTGGGGATCCCCGACGGACGGGTGCACGCCGTGGACGTCTACTTCGACGACGCGGGGCGATACGCCGGCTTCGACGAGGCGTCGCCGCTCGCCCGCCAGGGGGGGAAGGCGGAACTGGTCGAGTCGTTAGGCGACCTCCCGCGTCCCAGCATGCTCGTCGGCGACGGGGCCACCGACCTCGAGGCCAAGCCGCGGGTCGATCGCTTCGTCGCCTTCGCCGGCGTCGAGGCGCGCCCGCACGTCGTCGCCGCCGCCGACGCGGTGGTGCGCGCCCCGTCGCTCCTCCCCGTCCTCGCCCTCGCGCTGGGCGAGGCCGATCATTATCCAGTTGCAACGCGCGACCTCATCGTCGCCGGGCGTGTGCTGCTCGGCGAGCCCTCTTCCCTCCCCCGCGACTCCGCCACCCCATGAGCAGCGTCCTCGACTCCACCACCAGCGCCGGCGCGAAGGCCCCGGCCTTCGGCCGCTTCTTCCTCCCCGGCCCCACCGAAGTCTCGCCCGAGGTCCTGCAGGCGATGTCGCGGCCGATGATCTCCCACCGCGGCGCGCCGTTCGAGTCGCTCATGGCGCGCATCGCCCCGCGACTCGCCGAGGTCTTTCGCACCACGCGCGCCGTCCATAGCGTCACCTCCTCGGCCACCGGGCTGATGGAGGCGGGGGTCCGCAACGCGGTGCGCGAGCGTGTCCTCTGCCTCGTCGGGGGCTCCTTCGGCGAGCGCTTCCACAAGGCAAGCGTCAACTCCGGGATCCCGGCCGACATCCTCGAGGCCCCGTTCGGGGAGCCGCACACCCCCGAGATGCTGGCCGACGCGCTGCGGGGCGGGAAGTACGACACGATCACCATCGTCCACTCCGAGACCAGCAGCGGCGTCCTGAACCCGATCCGCGAGCTGGCGCAGGTGGCGCACGAGGCGGGCGACGTCGCGGTGATCGTCGACACCGTCTCGTCGATGGCCGCGGCCCCCATCGAGAGCGACGCTTGGGAGCTGGACTACGTGCTCACCGGCTCGCAGAAGGCGATCGCCCTTCCGCCGGGGCTCGCCTTCTGCGCCCCGAACGAGCGCATCCTCGAGCGGGCCCGCGCCAGCGCACGGCGGGGGCTGTACTTCGACCTCGTCGAGCTGGACGAGGCCACTCGCAAGCACATGACCCCCAACACCCCGGTCATCTCGCTCTTCTTCGCCCTCGACGTGCAGCTGGACCGCATCATGGCCGAGGGGATGGAGCAGCGGTGGGCGCGCCACGCGCAGATGGCCGAACACACGTGGTCGTGGGCCGAGGGACGCGGGTTGCGCGTCCTTGCACCTGCCGGCTACCGGTCGCCGGGGGTCACCTGCATCCTGATGCCCGAGGGGAAGTCGGGGTCGGCGGTGGCGGCCACGATGCAGGCCCGCGGATTCGTGATCGCGACCGGCTACGGCGCACGCCGGGACGAGATGGTGCGCATCGGGCACATGGGCGAGCACACCTTGGACGAACTCGACGAGGTGCTGGCGGCGCTGGGGGAGGTCCTCGACAGGTAGCGCTGCCGCCGGGGTGGCCGGGTTGCCACTGCGAAAACGGGATGGTCGCTGGGGGCGCCGCGCACGGCGCCCCCGCCTCATTCAATGGTCACCCGCGACACGGCGGGGTCGACGATGATGCGGATGACGATGGGTTGCAGCATCGCGTCGCGGTACGTCCCCGCCCGGTCCGGGTGAAGGGTCGCTCCCTGCACCCACACCCGCTGGCCGCGTAACGCACGCATCAGCCGCTCCCTCGGCCAGCGCGCCACGTCGTTGCCGTCTCCCCATACGGGATTGCCGTACGTCCAGTTGGTACCCGACAGGACATTCGACGCATCCAGCTCGGCGCCCGGGATGAGAATGAGGAAGTACTCCCCCGGAGCCTCGGGCGCCACGATCGCCAGTGGATCCTCCCGCTCGCGCCCCTCCGTCGGCCCGCTGAGTGTCGCCAGGCGGAACCCGACCTTCGCCGGATCGCCCCAAGTGGGGGTTGCGGCGAGGATCACCGTCGCATCGACGAATCGCGAGGCGTACCACATCCGGATCGTCCCCCCGAACGACCCACGGGGGGGGACGCGGATCGTGTTGTGCCCGGGGGTCACCTGTCCCGCTCCGATCGTCCAGGCGACCAGCTTGAGGGGCACCCCGACGTCGTCGTTCCAGAAGACCACGACCGGCAAGGAGTCCAGGGCACCCCGTTTGCGCACCCAGGCATTCCTCGAATCAATCGAATGTGCGCGAAGCGCGCTGAACGTCGCCCGCCCTCCAACGAGGGGCAGCGACGTCGTGTCTGAGGGGAAGCGCGGGTCGTTGTGGAGAATCACGTCCACCGTGTCCCGCGTGTCGCCCCGAAGCGCGCCATCGCGATCGCGCTGCTCGACGACGAGTGGGGGGATGAGCTGGTACTGCAGGCGGTCGGCCATCGACTGCACCGACCCCTCAGGGCGCTGCGCGATTTCCAGCCCGAGGCGTGGCGCCGTCATCGCTGACGCCGTCAGGACGATCACGGCTGCCGCTGCCCCGATCGCCGACCCGATGCGCAGCCGCCGCGAGATGCGGTCGCGAAGCGGAAGCGACCGCAGCAACGATCGCAGCTCGCCCTCGCTCAGCGCCTCTCCCGCGACCTCGCCCGCGACGTCACGCGCCGGGACGTAGCGCCGCAGCGCCCGGTTCCGCGCCAGCTCGCCGACCACCAGCGACCGGATGGCCTCGCGTTCTCCGCCAGCCGCAAGGAAACGCGCCGCGATGCGCGCGTCACGCGCGGAGTCGGCCCGACGCGCCAGGGCGTGCCCCAGCGACACGGTGGCCGGCTGCAGCTCCCCCTCCGGAGCGAGGGCGAGCACGCGCTCGGCGATGGCATCGTGCACGCAGCGCCACCCGTCATGCCCGAGCGTCAGCACGCCGCGTGAGGCCAGTGACCGCAGGACGTCGTCGACCTCGTGGCCCAGCGCATCGGCCAGGATCGCATCTTCCACCGGGAAGCCGGCCAGCGCCACCAGCTGCAACACGCGCCGGGCGTCGCCGGTCACGTCCCGCAGTCGGCGCCCGATCGGGTCGGCATGCTCGATGGCGCGCGCGACGTCGACGTCCGGGGACGCCACCAGCCTGTCGCCGGCGTGCACGAGCCACCCCTCCTCGACCCCCTGGCGCACCAGCTGCACGACGAGCAGCGGTGAGCCACCGCTGGCCTCCGAAAGCGCAACCGCAATCGGGCGCGCCTCATCAGCGGCCGCCTCGAACCCCAGCCCCGCCAGCAGCGCCTGCACCTGTTCGGCCGACAGCGGCGCGAGCTCCAGTGTCTCGGGGCGGGCGCGCCGTGGTCACGAACAGGACGCTTGCCGGCAGCCGATCGGCCAGCCGAGCCAGTGCGTCGAGCGATTCCCGATCTCCCCAGTGCAGGTCGTCGACCAGCAGCACGAGGTGTCGCTCGGCAGCGACGGCCTCGATCAACTCGCGCACCGCCTCCGTGCGCACCAGGGCACCGTCCAGCGCGTGCACGCGCGTGGGCGCACTGAAGCTCGCCGACAGCGACGGCGCCAGCCGCACCAGCACGGCGGCCGACTCCGGAGCGACGCTCGCCGCCCCGGGGAGCGCCCCCAGCGACTGGGCAACGCGTGACAGCAGCGAGAACGGGAGTCCGCGATCGCTCGGCACGGCCTGCACCATGGCGACGCGCGCTCGCAGCGCGCGAATCCGGTCGCCGAACTCGCCAAGCAGCCGCGTCTTCCCGATCCCGGCCCCTCCGCTCACGTGCACGTGACGGGGCTTCCCCCCTGCCGAGGCATGAAAAGCGCGAAGCAATCCCGCGAACTCCTTCTCACGCCCCACGAACTCCGCCTCGTGTTCGTTCCGCGACGCCGAGGCGTCATCGCGGGCGCGCTGGAGCCGCCGGAGTGTCGCCCCGAGGAGAACATCCGGATCTTCCTCCTCATCCTCGAGCCACCGGTTGAGGACCTCGGCCTCGACGAGGGCCATCGACCGATCGCCGACGGCGAGGCACCCCTCGATCAGGAGGCGCCACGCCGACTGATGGCGGGGGAGGAGGTCACGCGCGCGGCGCGCCGCCGCGAGGGCGTCGCTCGGACGCCCTTCATGGAGCGCGTGCTGGATGACCGCCTCGGCCGCGTGCAGCAGGAGCGCCTCCGCTCGCGTGCGCTGCAGGTCGGCCCACTGCTCGAAGGCCACCCCGCCGGGAAACGACACCGCCTCCATGAAGCGCCCCGTGAAGAGCGAAATCGCCTCGGGGCGCTCCGATTCCGCCGCCGCGATGAAATCGAGGAGATCGACCGCGAGGTCGGCGCGGAGGACGAGACGGCGGCCTTCGGACTCCAGCCACTCGAGGCCGAGGGTGGAGCGCAGGTGCCACGGCGCCTGGCGGAGCGAGAGGCGCGCGCGCTCGGGCTCCATGTTCGACCACAGGAGGTCGATGCACTCGTCGCGAAGGGCGGAGCGATTCGGCGCGAGGGCGAGGTACGCGAGGAGGGCGGTCGGCTTCCCGGCGCCGAGGACGGCCGCCAGCTCGCCATCGGCCCGCGATTCGCTGAGGCCGAGCGAGCCGAGCGTTCGCAGGAAGTAACGAGGCACTAACGGGTGGGAGTACGGATTCGGGCAGGGATGACGCACAGCAGACGCTGGCGACGTAAGAATACCGTCCGGATTGGCGGTCCTCTAGGATCGCATGCATCGGGGCTGGGACGCCTGGAGAGAGCAATGCCGATTCGCATCGAGGGGGTGCATCTCGTGGTCACGATCGACGGGAACGGAGCGCCCTCGGTGGCCCGGGCTCCGCTGGCGACGAGGGCGCGAGGGCAGCTGGAGGGGTTCGGTCAGGGAACCCTTCGGCGGATCTACTCCGAGCTCGAGGGGGAAATGGGGCGGGTTCCCGTCGAGGCGCGCGGCGAGCTGGAGGCCATCCTGCTGGCCATCGACGACCTGCTGCAGGCGCCCGGGTAGGCTTGGCCGCCCCGTCGTGATGTAGTCACCTGATGTCGGGGGGGGAGGCGGGATGGACGCGGAGCGGATGGGATTCGGCGCGCTCGCCAGTCGGCTGGCGTGGAGGTGGGAGGGGGGAGGTGTGGAGGTGTGGACGTGAAGTGGTGTCGTGGTGTCGTGGTGTGGGGCTGTGGTGATGCGGTGGTGTGGTGGCGCGGGGCGAGGGACGGCAGGGCGGTGATGCAGTGGGGGACGAGGGTGAAGACGACTGGCGAGTACGCCTTCCCGTGACGACAACACCCCTGGTAGCGCGAGCTACCAGGGGTGTGCCGTTCGATGTGGCGCTCCCCCCAGAGACGCTCACATCAGCCGCACATCAGTTGCACATCAGTTGCAGCCACCGGGGCCTAGTGCCCGCCGATCTCTCCCCCCGGGCCGCGCATCTCGCGCCCCACGCACCAGTTGGCGCGCTGGTCGGCCGTCAGCACGGACATCATGTCCTGCTGGAGCTTGCGCTCCGCGGCCCGCAGTCGCGCGCGGGCTTCCTCGGCCCGGGCGAGGATCGCCTTGAGCTCCGCGTCCCCCTTCCCCGCCGCGCGCGCCGCCTTGACCTCCTCGCCCACATGCCGGATGAGCTGGATGTCGGCACGGTTTGCCGTCTCGAAGGCGTCGCGCAGCGACCGGATCTGCTGCAGCTGCAACTCCGTCAGCCGCGGCGCGGTCCCGGGCGTGCACTCGCGGGCCTTCTGCGCCTCGATCCACGCCAGCTGGGCACGCGTATAGACGGCCCTGATGTCGGCCCGCAGGACGCGGAACGCCGCGTCGAGCCGCTGGCGGATCGGGATCGCCCGCTCGAGGATCGTGCGCACCTGCTCACGCGTCTGGCCCGCGGCGCGTGCCGCCCTGGCTTGTGCCTCGATGGCCTTGAGGGCGGTGATGTCGGCCGCGTTGTCACGCTCGAAGGCGTCGTGCAACGCCTGGATCTTCGCCTTCTGCTCGGTCGAGAGGGCGAGGGAGTCGGGGAACTGCGCCCCGCCGATGCCACTCCGGTCGAGGATCGCCGTCGAGGACGCCGCGTAATCGGGGACGATGTCGATGACGTCGTCGCTCGATGCCAGCCGCGCGGGCGACGTGCTTTCGCTCGTGCCGCACGCCGCGAGTGCGAGCGCCGCTGCACACAGCAGGATTGGCCGGGTCAGGCGCATGGATTCGTGGCTCCGGGGGAGGCGGGAGCGCCTGGAGGCGCCCCTGGTGACATCGGCGAGCGGCGAGCGCGCCACCCCGACGGCGGGGGCGCTCCGGTCCTGCGCGCCGCGACTCACACTTCCTGAGACGCCGGCGAGCGATTCGCGTTAAGGGGACACGCCACATCACGCATCCCCTTACATCCCACCCGCAACCTCCGCGTCAGTTCCCCGTCAGGGAAAGCGATACTGCGACGTACCCATCTGCATCGGCTCCCACGGACGGGATGTCGACCGCCAGCGTCACCCAACCGTCGTGATCGGGCTCACCCAGCCGCAACGAGCGCGATGCCGCCGCTGCGGACCCGACCGTGGCCATGCGCGGCGCCCCCCGCGGCGCGCGCACGCGCACGACGTACGAGGTGCCGGCACGCCCCTCGAGGTTCACGCGATAGGTCGCGCCCTCCATGCGCTCGCTCAACACGCGCAACGCCGACGAACGGTCGCCGATGCGCGGGGCCTGCCGGGGCGGCGAGACCTCCCACCCTCCCTCCCACTGTACCGCCAGCCGCACGGAGTCGCGAAGCGCGGCCGAATCGTGCGCGACCACCGCACCCGGGAACGCGCGTGCCTCGAGCCGCGCGCCGTCGGCCGCGCGCGACACCTGTCGTGCGCCTAACGGGAGCGCGGGTGCGAATTCCACCACGATCGCCCGCCCCCCTCCCCCGCCCTGACGGGTCACCGCGAGCGCGAGCGTCCGCCCCTTCCGCTCCAGCCGCAGGGCGAGGCGCGCATCGCCGACCGCCAGCTGCTCCACCCGCACGCTGTCCCAGTCGGCCGGCAGGTGCGGCGCCACCTTCACCCGCCCTGCCGGCGCGTCGATCTCGATTCCCAGCAGCCCGCGCACCAGCGGCGTGAGGACCATCGAGGTGGCGAAGAACTGGTGCGGGACCGCGGTGTCGAGCGGCTTGTACAACCGCCCCGAGATCACCTCGGGGTTCCGTCCGAGCGCCTCGTCGAAGCCGGTGCGGGCAATGGCGTCGAGGGCGAAGCGTCCGGCATGCGCGTTGTGATAGCGGTACTGCGCCAGCGACACCCACCCCGTCACGAAGGGCCAGACCGCGCCATTGTTGTAGTGCAGCGGGTCGAACAGCGACGAGCGCGACGAAAGCGGGCGCGCCCCCCAGTCGGTCATGATCTCGTTCGACGCCAGGCGCGAGACCATCTGCGCCCCGCGCGTGGCGTCGAAGACGTCGAACGACAGCGCCGTGGCCGGCCACGCGGTGAGGTTCTCGTTCACCTTCTTCCCCTCGAGGATGGCGAAGGCGTACTGCCCCTCGTTCGGCATCCACAGCACCTCCTCGAGCGTCCGCAGCGCCTGGGCCCGGATGCCACGCGCCTGCGCGGCGAGCGCTGGCTCCTTCATGGCCTCGGCCATCCGGGCAAAGCGATCGAGCGCCGCGGCCCAGACCCCGCTCAGGTACACGTCGGAGACGATCCCCGCCTGCAGGTCCCCCACCTCGAGCGCTCCAGCGCCGGCGATCGGGTTCTCCATGAGCCCATCGCCGTCGCTGTCCGCCTTGCGCGACCACTCGTAGGCCTTCCGGAGGTTGGGCCACAGCTCGCGCACCAGCGCCGTGTCGGCACTCTGCTTCCAGTACTCGCCGAAGGCCAGGATCCAGAAGGGCGTCGTGTCGCCATGATAGAAGGCGTACGGATACTTCCCGAACCAGTCGACCTTGCCCGCCCCCTGCGAGATCTCGTGCGTGATCTTGCCATCGGCGCGCTGGTACCTGGCGAAGAAGCGGAACACGCCGTCGCGCACCAGGTCGCGCTGCCCCACCCCGCTCATCCCGAAGGAATTGATGGCCGCGTCGCCGCCGAAGAACCAGCCGAAGCCGGGGCGGTCGCTCGCCGCGCCCGAGAGCCCGTACCCCGCCACCAGCCCGCACCCGAGGTCGGGGTTGCATACCATCCCCTCGTCGAGATTGACCTTCGCCCACTCCACCGCGCGGTTGAGCATGGCATCGGGGGTGATGATGCGCGTCGTTTGGGTACGGATGGAATCGAAGTGCGCCACGCGCCGCTCCCACTCGCGCTTCGCGGCCCCGGGAGCCACGAGGCGGTCGTACAGCGCGCGCGCCGAGTCCCGCGGCATCTCGCCGCCCGCCATGACGATCGGGATGTAGCCCTGGCGGATGTTGACGTTCTTCCCCGGCGGCTCGCCGAGCTTCGGCTCGGTGTAGCGCTCGGCGGCGCTCCCCACGCCGATCACGAACTGCGGGAGTGCCGCCGAGAGCATGTGTGCCGGGACGTCCGACGCCTGGGTGACCGCCGGGGAGCCCAGGAACCCGTTGACCATCCGGCGGCTCTCGGTGAAGACGAACGCCCGGGCCGCGTCGTTCCAGGCGATGTACTGGCCGCCTAACGACGCCGGCCACGCCAGGTGGATGTCGGGCGAGAACGAGGCGACGATCTCCATGGGGCGGATGGCGTCCACCTCGAGGAGCATGATGGTCGCCGGCTGGTCGAGCACGGCGAAGACATGCTGCCTGACGGTGAAGGTCTCGTACGCGTACTCGATCGTGACGCCCTCGGGGCGGACCTGCACCCAGCGCGCCACGTCGCGCCCGGGAATGGCGGTGGTGAACTTCGGGACCTTGAACGAGAGCTGGAAGTCGTGCAGCCACTTGTACGGCCACGACCACAGCTCGAAGTGCCCGACCTCGGTCCCCATCGCGATCGCGCGACGCCCCGCCGACGCGACATAGACGTTGGCGCGCGCCGGACCGCGCAATGCCAGGGGCGATCGCCCGAGGTCGAACCACGTCGCGTCGGACCGGGCGGGGAGCGTCGCCTGCTGCGCGGCGAGCGCGTCGGGGAGCAGCGCGAGGAGCGCCAGGACGGCGGCGAGTCGACGGGAGGTCATCTGCGGGACGCGAGGGAGAAGAGTGTGGGGGCAATGTGCCCCGGACGGGATCTGGTGTCGAGGCACGCACGTCGCGCGGGCCACCTCCCCCCCTGCCGCAGCGTCGCGCCCCGAGGCAACCTATGGCGGTCACGTTGAGGTGCCACCCGCTTCCAGCCCCCCGCGCCATGATTCCGATCCGTGGCCTTCGCGCCATGCGCGCCGCCGCCTCGCTCCCCTCGTCCGGCACGTTGGCCGCGCGTGCCTCGCTCCCCACGCTCGCCACGCTCGCCGCGATCGGCACGCTGGCCGCGATCGGCACGCTCCCCGCTCCGGCCGCGGCGCAGGCGCTGCCGGATTCCACCGCCCGGCGGGTCGACGCCCTCTTCTCGCGCTTCGACGCCACCTCGCCCGGTTGCCTGGTGGGCGTCGGCCGCAACGGCAGCGTGGTGCACGCGCGCGGCTACGGCATGGCCAACCTCGAGTACGGTGTCCCCCTCACGCGTGAATCCATCTCCGAGAGCGGCTCCGTTGCCAAGCAGTTCACCGCTGCGGCGGTCGCGTTGTTGCAGCTGGAGGGCCGGCTTTCGCTGGATGACGACGTCCGGAAGTACCTCCCGGAGGTCCCCGACTTCGGCGCGACGATCACGATTCGCAACATCCTCACCATGACCAGCGGGCTCCGCGACCAGTGGGCACTCCTGATGCTCATGGGGCGCGGCCCGGGGAGCGAGGTCCACACGAACAACCTCATCCTCGACCTGGTGCGCCGGCAGCGCGAGCTCAACTTCGCGCCCGGGAGCGAGTACCTGTACAGCAACACCGGCTACGTGCTGGCGGCCACGATCGTCTCGCGCGTGAGCGGGATGCCCTTCGCCCAGTTCACCCAGGAGCGCCTGTTCAAGCCGCTGGGGATGACGCATACCCAGTGGCGCGACGACTATCGCCGCGTCGTCCCGGGACGCGCCACCGCCTACGCCTTCGAGCGCGGCGCGTGGGTGCAGGACATGCCGTTCACCATGGTGCACGGCAACGGCGGGCTCCTGAGCACCGTCGATGACCTGCTCAAGTGGAACGAGGCGCTCACCAACGGATTCCCCGGCAACCCCGGCCTCACGCGCCTCCTGGAGACGCAGGCGCGCCTCACGGACGGGCGCACCATCCCCTACGCGCTCGGGCTGCAGGTGCGCGAGTGGGCGCCGGGCGTTCGCGAGGTCTCGCACTCGGGCTCGACCGCCGGCTACCGGACCTTCCTGGCCCGCTATCCCGAGGCGAAGGTCTCGCTCGCCGTCTGGTGCAACGCGGCCAACGCCAACGCCGTGCAGCTGGGGCGCCAGGTGGCGGCGCTGCTGGTCGCCCGCCCGGCGGCGGCGCGCCCCGCCCCGACCCCGGTCGCCCCCGCCGAGCGCGCCAACCTGGTGGGGAGCTATCGCGATCCGCGCACCGATTCGTGGCTCGGCATTGCGGCTGTCGGCGACTACCTCCGCGTGATCGGTCCCTCGGCGGACTCGCTGCGCGCCGATGGCGGGGCGGGGCGCTACACCACCTCGTCCGGGGTGCGGCTGGCCTTCACCCCCGCCAGTGGCAAGGCGACCGCCCTGCGCCTCGAGACCGCCGATGGCGACGTCATGGAAGCGACCACGCTGGCGCCGCCCGCATCCGCCGCGCTCGCCCTGGACGACTTCACGGGGACCTATCGCTCCCCGGAGCTGGAATCGCGCATCGTCATCGGCGCCGACAATGGTCGCCTGGTCCTGCGCATCTCACCGGACGAGGTCTTCACCCTGTCGCCCTTCTACACGGACGGCTTCCGCATGGGCGCGTCGCCCGCGAGCATCCGGTTCGTGCGCGACGCCGCGGGGAAGGTGGTGGGGGCACGGATCTTCAACGGCCGGGCGCGCAACGTGCGCTTCGACCGGGAAGGCTGACGGCGGTCCCCGCGCGGCGCGGCTACCCGCCCCGCTCGCCTTCGCGGAGCAGCCCCTGCTCCATCGCGAAGCGGGTCAGCCCCGCCGCGCTCCGGATGCCCAGCTTGCGCACGATGCTGTCGCGGTGCGCCTCCACCGTGCGCACGCTGATGCCCAGCTGCACGGCGATCTCCTTGTTCAGCAGCCCGCCGGCGATGAGCGACAGCACCTCGCGCTCGCGATTCGTGAGCGCCTCGACCGAGGGCGCCGCCGGCGACGGCGCCGAGGGCAGCGACTCGCTCCGGATCATCTCGGTGAGCCGACGCGCCACCGCCGGGCTGAACCAGGCATCGCCGTTGTGCACCGCCCGAATCGCGCTCCGGAGGTCGTGCGGCGTGGTGTCCTTGCGCAGATAGCCATGCGCCCCGGCCCGCACGCTCTCCATGACGTACTCGGCGTCGTCGTGGACGCTGAGCATGAGGACCTTCGACGTCGGCACCGCCTGTCGCAGCTGCTGCGCCACGACCAGGCCGGAGTCGCCCGGCATCGTGATGTCGAGGAGGATCACGTCCGGGCGCTCGCGCGCGGCGATGGCCAGCGCCTCCGCGCCGTTCGACGCCTCACCCACCACGTCGAAGGCCCCATCGGCCAGCAGCACCTGCCGCAGCCCCTCGCGCACGATGCCGTGGTCATCCACCACCATGACGCGGATCGGGGTCATCGCCCCCCCGCCGCGTCGAGCGGGATGCGGATGGCGAGGCGCACCCCGCCCTCGGGGGCTTTCCCGACCGTCACCATCCCGCCCAACGATCCGATGCGCTCGCGCATCCCGGCCAGTCCCATGTGTCCCTCGCGTTCCAGTCGCTCGAGCTCGAGCGACGACGCCGCGCCCTCGCCGTCGTCGCCGATGTCCAGCTGCAATTCGCCGTCGGAGGCTCGCATCGTCACCGCCACCCGGCTCGCCTGGGCATGTCGCGCCACGTTCGACAGCGCCTCCTGCATGGCCCGGTAGAGCGCCAGCTCGGCGTCGCCGCTGAGCGCCGGAGGGTGCTCGGGGGCATCGAGTACGACCGCGATCCCGCACTGCCCCTCGAACGACGCCGCCAGCGAGCGCATGGCGGGAACGAGCCCGAGGTCATCGAGCACGGTGGGGCGCAGCGTCTCGGTCACGCTGCGGATGCTCCGCATCCCCTCGTCGACCAGCCCGGCCGCCCGATCGAGCCCCGCCGCCACGTCGCCCGCCACGCGCTCGCGCAGCAAGCCCAGCTGCAACTTCACCGCCGAGAAGACCTGCGCCGTCTCGTCGTGCAGCTCGAGGGAGATGCGCCGCCGTTCCTCCTCGTGCTGCTCGACCATGCGCGTGGAGAGGCGGGAGAGGTCGGCGGTCCGGGCTTGCAGCCGGCGGGTGAGCTCTGCCCCGTCGAGCGCCGAGCCGATCTGCTGCCCGAGGGCCACGAGGAAGGCGTCGTCGAGGGCGGCGAACGGGTTGCGGACGTCCCCCACGAGGAGCAGGGCCGCCGCCCCCGCCGTGGTGCGCGGAATCGGGAGCGCCGCGGCGTAGGCGAACCCCGGCTGGCCGGGGGCGGCGCCCCTCGGCCACCCCCCCTGGACCCGGGAGTGCGCCCCGGCAATGGCGCCGCGTATCAGCGCCGCGCCCTCCACGGGAAACGCACGCGACTCCCACCCCACGCACTCCCCCGCCGCCCGCACCACCCGCACGTCGTCCCCCGCCAGCGCCACCAGCGCGGCGCCACGCGTGGCCGGAAGGTGCATGGCCCGGTCGAGGATGCCGGCAATCACGTCATCCTGCTCCCCCATCGCCGACACCCGGGCCAGCGACGTCAGCGCCGTGAATCCCTCGCGGAGCTCGTCGAGCACCAGGAAGGTGAGCCCGGCCGCCGTGGCGAGCAGGAAGACGATGTCGAGGTAGTACCCCCACGGCGTCCACGCCCCGCGGGCCCGCAGGAACGGATAGTCGAGGTGATGCAGCGCCCACAGGAAGAGGGCCACCGCGAGGAAGCGGGCCCCGCCCACGCGCGTGCGCACCCAGTGACGCCAGAACACGGCGCCCGTCCACAGCGTCACGAAGGAGAGGAAGAGCACCGCCGGGAGCGCAGCCCAGAAGAAGTCCTCCATGACGTAGATGGCGACGTACGACCACCCCACCGGGAAGAGCATCGCCAGGAGGTAGGCCGGACGGAATTGCAGCTGGCGCGAGAAGGTCAGCGCCGACCAGAGCAGGGCGAGCGCCGTCCACCCCGTCACCACCTGGTGCCAGTACAGCCACCCGCTCTGCTGCGTGACCAGGAAGGCGATGATCGCCAGGAGCCGCAGCAGGTACAGCGCCCACGTGCGCGCGAACCAGGCAAAATGCGGCTTGCGGTAGCGCCGGTACAGGAAGCCCGCATACGCCGACAACCCCAGCGTGACCGCCACCTGGAGGATGGCGGCATCGAGTTCTACCGCGAAGGCGGTCTGGGGGAGGGCGCCCTGGAGCACACCGGAATCTAGAAGACGAGAAGACGGGAAGACGAGACGACGGGAAAGCGGAGCGGGGCGGCGCCTGGATCAGGCACCGCCCCGCACGACTCCCCGGCGTCCTCCCTGGTGCGCGCGCCTAGCGCAGGAGCGCCCGCGCGGCCACGATCCCCAACGTGAAGAGCGCGGCCGCCGCGGCCAACGCCATCATGGGGTTGAGGTGCAAGTCCTTCCGGTACCAGGGGACCACCGACTGCTGCGGGGTGGCCAGGGGCGGAAGGGAGGCCATGATCCTCTCGGGAAGATCGGCCGGCGTCACCATGCGGCGGCGCTTGTCCGTCTCCTCGCCGATACGGCGCCAGAACTCCACCGACCGCGCGGCATCGCCACGCAGCCCCGTCGGCTCCGGCAGTTCCCCATCCAGCCAGCGATTGATCACGTCCGGTGTCGCCACCGGCGCCAACGGCACCTCACGCTCGCGCATGTTCCCCGCCTCATCGGAGGGGCGAAGCGGGCGCTCGCGCTCTGTCCGGCCGTCGCGCTCGTTATGTCTGTCGAGCATCAGGCGTATTTCTCCTCTAAGAGAGCCTGGAGCGCCTCGCGTGCGCGATGGACACGCATCTTCAGCGCCCCGACTGTGGTACCCAATAGATCAGCCATCTCTTCGTAGGACCGTCCTTCCACGTGCTTCATGATGAAGGCCTCGCGCAGCGATGGCGGCAGTTGCCCCAGCGCCACGTCGAGATCCTCACGAAGCTCCGTCCGGTCCAGCTCCTCCTCGGGGGTCGCGTACGAGGTGGGCTGGTCGTCCTCCTCGTAGCTCAGGTGGGTCCGGCGAATGTTCTTCAGCCAGTCCTTGCACCCGTTGGCGACGATACGGAACACCCAGGCGTCGAACCGTCCACGCACCTCGGAGAGGTGCTGGAACGCCTTGATGAACGACATCTGCAAGATGTCTTCCGCAACGTCCGGACTTCCGGTCATGCCCAGGGCATGCCGGTAGAGGGGATCGCTGTACCGCTTGATCAGGACACCGAAGGCATTGCGGTCTCCCGCAAGCACCCTGGTGATGATCTCCTGGTCGACCTCGAGCTGATCTATTGGAGAGGCAGGCACCGTCGTTTTCACGGCGCTAGCATAACCGCTTTTCCCGGCTCTCGATAGTCCCGTTCGGGGCACGGTGGCGTGTGCGAGGGCAGTCACACCTGAATGACGAAAGACGCGCGATCGCGTAACACGATTGCCCTCACCCCAAAGCGGCGACGTCGCCTCCCCCCCTACACCCGCGCAAACACCCCCCACCCATGCTGCCGCACGAGCGCCCCGTGCTCGTCCAGCCTAGGCGGCGGCAGTCGCACCGCCCCGGGCACTGCGGGCGACACGCCGGTGAGCGCCGATGCCTCGCGCCCCGCCAATGCCTCGGCGACCCCCTTCACGACACCGCATGGCACACCGCCCTGCTCCAACGCCGCCAGCCACTCGGCTGCCGGACGCTCGGCCACGCGCTGCATGATCGCGGAGACGACCCGCGCCCGGTTGGCCAGTCGCCCACTGTTCGTCGCCAACGTGGCATCGTCGGCGAGCGACGCGAGACCAAGCGCGCGGCAGCAGGACTGCCACTGCCCATCGTTGCCGACCGCTATCACGATGTGCCGGTCAGCAGCACGAAAGAGCTGGTACGGGACGAGATTGGGGTGCGCGTTTCCCCAACGCCCGGCATCGCGCCCCGACACCAGGACGTTCTGCGCCACGTTCACCAACGCTGCCGTGGCACTGTGCCAGAGCGAAACGAAGAGGCGACGCTGCTCCACCGGGAGCGCGACCGTCGCGCGGGCGCGCGCCACCAGGGCGCCGAGGATCGCAATGGTGGCATCCTTCCCGGCCGTCACATCGGCCAGCGCCACCCCCGTCTTCATGGGCTCTCCCTCCGGCTCCCCCGTGATTGCCATCCACCCGGACTCCGCCTGCACGACATAGTCGTAGCCCGGACGATCCGAGTCGGGGCCGAAGCCGGTCAGGGTACACCAGATGAGCGACGGAACCTCGGCCAGGAAGCGCTCCGGAGCGAGTCCCTTCCGCTCCAGCGTACCGCGGCGATAGTTGTCGACCACGACGTCGGCCCCCCGGATGAGTGACTCGAGTACGTCACGGTCCCCGGGGACATTCAGGTCGAGCGCCACCCCAAGCTTGTTCCGGTTGACCGCCAAGTAGTAGGCCGCCTCGCCCCGCGAGTCGAACGGAGGCCCCCAGGCGCGGGTCTCGTCCCCGATTTCCGGACGTTCGACCTTGATGACCTCTGCACCTAGGTCGGCGAGAGTCATGGTGGCCAACGGGGCCGCGAGAACTCGGCTCAGGTCGAGGATTCTGATTCCCTGTAGCATGACAGTTGCCTTGATGTCTAGTTAGTGGCGCGGCTATACTGGGGTTACACCGGAGCTTCGGACGCGATTTCGGCGCAGCGCAGCGGCGGCGCGACTTGCGTAGGCCACGAAAAATCATATACTTACCGCCGCCTTCGGCACCGATTTTCTCGACTTGGCGGGCGCGGTCGCGCTCGACAAGAGGTCCCGGGAGTGCGGCGGGACACGCGCCGCCCCCTGACCATGTCGCCGGAACACCCGCTTCATGCCCGAAAATATGGCGTCTACTGACGATAGCCCGGAGACCGAGGAGCTCGCCGCACCGGCGCCCACTCCCCCCAAGCGTGGTCCAGGGCACCGAGGGCAGGATGTGCGCGACACGATGGCCGAGATGGCGGCCAAGGCGCACGAGATCTCTCTCGAGGCTGGGAGCCGGATGACCGCCACCATGCGCGAGGTCATCGGGGCCGCCGCCGGCCTCACGGCCTTCGCCATCGAGAGTGCCCGAGACCTGGTCCAGTATATGGTCCGGCGCGGCCAGATGTCGCAGGACGAGGCCGACAAGCTGATGCGGGAAGTGGAGGCGGCGCACGGGGCCCTCCCCAAGCCTGCCCCCAAGGTCGAAGCCGCCAAGGACGAGGCGACCAGGAAGGCGCCAGCGATCGAGGCGGCAATCAACCACTTCGCTCACCCGGTCGTCCCCAAGGTCCGTCCCCCGACGGTAGAGCCCCCCAAGCCGGCGGCGCCCACGAAGGCGGCACCGGCGGCCAAGGCTCCAGCCGCGGGCAAGCCCGCCCCGGCCGCCAAGCCCACCGCGGCCGCGAAGCCTCCGGCGACGAAGCCTGCGGCCAAGGGCGCGACCAAGAGCGCTCCGGCGGCCAAGACGGTCGCGAAGGTCGCCACCCCCCCCAAGGCTGCCCCTGCCAAGGCCACTCCGGCCAAGGCGGCCCCGGCAAAGTCGCCCCCGAAGAAGCGGTAGCCTTCGGGCTTCGGACCCCCGGGCGTCCCATCGGGCGTCCCATCGGGCGTCCGATCGGCCTGTGCACGGCGCGACGTCGCGAGACGTCGCGCCGTGTGCTTGTTTTGGGGCATGCCTGTCCTCGTGGCCCGTGCCCCCACCCGCATCGATTTCGGCGGCGGCTGGACCGATGTCCCCCCGTACCCGGAAGAAGAGGGGGGCTTCGTGTGCAACCTCGCCGTCACCCGCTACTCGACGGTCCGCCTGGCGGGTGACGGGGAGCCGGGAGCCGCGTCGCCGGTCGACGGGGATCGGCGCCTGGCGCGCGCGGCCCTGCGCGCCGCGGGACTGGAGGACGTGCGCGCCACCATCCACAACGACTTCCCGTTAGGCGCGGGGCTCGGCGGGTCGTCGGCCGCCGGGGTCGCCATGATGACCGCGATCGCGGCGTGGCAGGCGACGCGCGCCGCGGGCGCGGGCCTGGTCGCGCCCGAAGCCCTCCACCTCGACCGGGCGGCGCTCGCCGAGGCGAGTCGACGCGTCGAGGTCGAGGACCTGCACATCGCCGGCGGACGACAGGATCACTACGCGGCCGCCTTCGGCGGGGCGCTGGCCCTCACCTTCGGTGCCGACACCACGGTCCGCCCGCTCCCCCTGGCCGGGGACACGGTCAGCGCGCTCGAATCGCGCTGCGTGGTGGTCTACACGGGACAATCGCGCATCTCCGGCGACACGATCACCGCCGTGCTCGACGCCTACCGAGCGCGCGACCGCCGCGTGCTGCACGCGCTCGCGCGCATGAAGGCCCTCGCGATGTCGATGGCGGGGGCGCTGTCCGCGGGCGACATCGACTCGCTCGGCGCCCTCGTCGGCGAGCACTGGGAGCACCAGCGCGCGTTGCACCCGGCGATCACCACTCCGGGCATAGACCGCATCCTCGAGGCGGCCTCCGGCGCCGGCGCGCTCGGGGGGAAGGCGCTGGGGGCCTCGGGAGGCGGGTGTGTCCTCGTCATCGCCCCCCGCGGAGGCGAGCACGCCGTGCGCCAGGCAGTCCAGGCGCTCGCCACCCCCCTTCACCTCTCCGTCGACGTGCACGGCGCCTCATGGTGGCCCGCCGAGGCAACCGGCAGCGTCGCCGGCCCCCCATCTTCCCCCGCCACGACCACGTGACCTCCATCCCGTCGGGCGACCCGGTCGCCCTGCTCCGACAGCTCGTCCGCATCGACTCCCGCAATCCGTCACTTGTCAACGGCGCCGAGGGCGAGGGACCGGTCGCGCACGCCCTCGCTGCCACGCTCCGTGACTGGGGCTTCGCGGTCTCGCTCGCCGAGGCGGCCCCCGGACGCCCCAACGTGGTGGCGCGCATCGGGCGTCCGGGCGGCCGCACCCTCCTCTTCAACGGGCACCTGGACGTGGTCGGCGTGGAGGGGATGCGGCACGCACCCTTCGATGCCGAGGAGCGCGACGGGCAGCTGTTCGGCCGCGGGAGCGCCGACATGAAGGGGGGGGTGGCGGCGATGTGCGCCGCGGCCGCCCGCGCCGCGCGGCAGGGGCTGGGCGGCGAGATCATCGTCACGGCCGTCGTGGACGAGGAGTACGAGAGCCTGGGGACGCGCGCCCTCGTGGCGTCGGGGGTGCGCGCCGATGCGGCGATCGTCACCGAGCCCACGCGCCTGGCGGTGAACCCGGCGCACCGGGGCTTCGTCTGGGCCGAACTCGATTTCCGCGGGCGCGCCGCGCACGGGAGCCGCTACGACATCGGCATCGACGCCATCCGTCATGCCGGGCTGGTGCTCGCCGCCTTCGACCAGCTGCAACGCGAGGTGCTCGACCGCCGCACACACCCGCTCCTCGGTCACGCCTCGCTGCACGCGGCGACCATTGCCGGCGGCACGGGGTGGTCCACCTACCCCGAGCGCTGCACGCTGCGCGTCGAGCGCCGGACCCTCCCGGGGGAGACGACGGAGCAGGTGATGCGCGAGTTCGAGGAGGTGCGCCAGCGCGTGGCCGCCTACGACGCGACGCTCGACGTCACGCTCCGACACGTCCTCACGCAGGGACCGAGCGACGTGCCGGCAGGCGCCCCCATCGTGCGGGCGCTCGAGGAGGCGATGCGGGCCGAGGGGGAGTCGGTGCTGCACGAGGGCATGAGCGCGTGGACCGACGCCGCGATCCTCAACGACGCGGGGATCCCCGCGATCTGCTATGGCCCGGGGGATATCTCGCTCGCCCACGCCGACGAGGAATGGGTGCCACTGGACGAGGTGGAGCGCGCCACGCGCGTCCTCACACGCCTTGCGCACGACTGGCTGCGCGGGGAGGTGGCGTGATGGCGCGCCTCTCCCCATCCGACTACGATGCGCTGGAGCGCGCCGTCACCCTGGGGCGCCGACTCTCGGTGATCCGTCGCGGGACGGAGTACCTCGTCGTCCCGTCGCGCCTCTTCCTGCGCGAGGGGCGCGAGGCGATCGAGGCCATCCACCCCACCACCGGCGATACCATCGTATTGATGCTCGACGAGATCGACACCTTCGAGGTCGTGCGCTGATGGCGAGAACGATCTCGAGCGCCGCGCCCGGCGTGGCGGCGCGCCACGCCCATCCCCTGGTCGCGATCTACGCCGACGAATCGTGCCTCGGGAACGGGCGCGAGGGGGAGAACCCGGGGGGAGCGGGAATCCTGGTGGAGTACGCCCGCGCCAGCGGCACGATCGTCCGCCGCGACGCGTGGGTGTCGGAGCCGGCGACGACCAACAACCGGATGGCCCTCCGGTCGGTGATCGAGGCATTTCGTGCGATCGCGCACAAGGGGACGTTCTTTCGCGTCGTCTTCACGACGGACTCACGCTACATCGTGGACGGCATGACGCAGTGGGTGCACGACTGGGCCCGGCGCGGCTGGAAGCGCAAGGCGGGCCCCATCGAGAACCTCGAACTCTGGCAGGAGGCCGTGCAGTCGGTCGACGGCCATGAGGTGGAATGGCGCTGGGTGCGAGGACACGCCGGGCACGCGCAGAACGAGTATGCCAACCACCTGGCGATGCGGGCGGCGAGCGAGCAGACGAATTCCCCGGGCCTCGTGGAGTCGGGGTATGAGGCCTGGGCGGCCGTGGTGAGCACGGCGGCGAACCGGATGCGGCTCGAGCCCTTCCCCGACCCCGCCGGGTTCCGCCCGGCGTCGCGGTTACCCTCCGTCGGCGCGGGGCGTCCGTGAGAGGACCGTTCCCGACAGGGTATCCCCCATGCTCAAGATCGTCTTCATCCTCGCCGTTGGCTTCGCTGCCGGATACAGCTTCGGCTTCAAGGATGCCCGAGCGCACGACGAGGACGTCGTGACGCGCACGATCGAGCGCGTCGGAGGCTCGGCCCGCGGCAAGTACAACCAGGACGTCGACGCGCAGATGGATCGGCTCGAGAAGCGCTAGGGCGTGCGCCGTCCCGCGCGCCTCGTTATGCTGCACGTGCCGCTTTCCGCAAGAGCCCCCGATGGACGAGCTCGAACGCCTCTACCGCCGCCTGGTCCAGAACATTCGCGCCGGCTTCCCCGAGCTCCTCACCCGGAGCTTCGAGGTGTCGCAGCTGTACCAGCAGATCGTCCCGTACCGGACCAACCGTCGGGAGCTGGAATTCGACAGCAACGAGGACTATGAGCTGGCGCTGATGCAGCTGCTGGCCGGGCTGCGCGGCTACGTCTCGGCCGACGCCGAGATGCAGAAGGCGATGCGCCAGGAGCTTGCCTCCCCGAATCCCGACCTGGGGGCATTCCGTGTCTACGCGACGGCGATGGTGTCGCTCGCCCCTGAACCACTCCGCGCGATCGAGCGAATCCAGGTCGTGAGCGAGGCCCCCCGCGCTGCCGCCGCTTCGCTGAGCCCGGGGGCGCAGGCGGTGCTGGCGGGGCGTGCCACCGAGGCCGTCGACGTGTCGGGCGACCGTCCGGCCGCACCGTCATCGCCCGCACCTGCCTCACCCGCGCCGGCGTCACCCGCACCGGCGTCGCCCGCACCGGCGTCGCCCGCACCGGCGTCGCCCGCACCGGCGTCGCCCGCACCGGCGTCGCC
>MEDZ01000032.1 GCA_001724275.1 Gemmatimonadetes bacterium SCN 70-22 | reverse complement strand
CCCATGGAACCAACACGCGAGTCGTACCGCGTCGGGCGTGTCCATCCCGGCCGTCGTCGATTCCGCGCCGCTGACAACCAGAGGAGCGCCGCATGACGTCGAACGGATCCCGCAGGACCGAGGGGCAGGGCCGCCTGTACGACAGCGTGGTCGACACCATCGGCAACACCCCGTGCATCCGCATCAATCACCTGGCCCCCGCGCACGTCCGCCTCTACGTGAAGGCGGAGTACTTCAACCCCGCCGCCTCGGTCAAGGATCGCCTCGCCATCAGCATCATCGAAGAGGCCGAGCGTCGCGGTGACCTCAAGCCGGGACAGACGGTGGTGGAAGCGACCAGCGGCAACACCGGCATCGGGCTCGCCATGGTCTGCGCGGCCAAGGGGTACCCGCTCGTCGTCACCATGGCCGACTCCTTCTCGATCGAGCGCCGCAAGCTGATGCGCTTCCTCGGGGCGAAGGTCGTGCTGACGCCCCGGGCGGCGAAGGGCGTGGGGATGTACCAGAAGGCCAGGGAGCTGGCCGACGCCAACGGCTGGTTCCTCGCTCGCCAGTTCGAGACGCCCGACAACGCCACGATCCACGAGAACACCACGGCGCGCGAGCTGCTGGCGGACTTCGCGGGCGAACGGCTCGACTACTGGATCAGCGGCTATGGAACGGGAGGCACGGTCACCGGCGTCGCGCGCGTCCTGCGGCGGGAGCGCCCGAACACGCGCATTGTCCTGTCCGAGCCGGAAAATGCGCAACTCCTTGGCAGCGGGATTGCGCAGGAGCGAGGGACCGACCACTCGCCGGCCGCCAGCCACCCGGCCTGGCAGCCGCACCCCATCCAGGGGTGGACGCCGGATTTCATTCCGCACGTCCTGCAGGAATCGGTCGACCGGCACTACTACGACGAGCTGGTCCCGGTCTCGGGGCCGGTGGCGATGGAGTGGTCGCGCAAGCTCGCGCAACGGGAGGGGATCTTCACCGGCATCTCCGGCGGCGCCACGTTCGCCGTCGCGATGCAGCTGGCGGAGAAGGCCGCTCCCGGCTCGGTGCTGTGCTGCATGCTCCCCGATACCGGCGAGCGCTACCTCTCCACTCCGCTGTTCGACGGCGTCGCCGCCGACATGACGGAGGAAGAGATGGCCCTCTCGCGCTCGACCCCCAGTCACCAGATGGAACCCGCGTAGGAGACGATGGACGAACGTTCGCCGCAGGATCGGCACGCGCCGATCGAGATTCCCCCGGAGCGCTTCCGCGCCGCGGGGTACGCCCTGGTCGACCGCATCGCCGACCTGCTGGCGAACATGCGCGACCGCCCGGTCACCGGCGGGCTCTCCGTCTCGGAGATCCGCGAGGTGATCGGCGCCGGCGCGCGGGTGCCCGAGGACGGGAGCGACGTGGAGGAGATCCTCGCGCACGCCACCGACCTCCTCACCCGGCATTCGCTCTACAACGGGCACCCGAAGTTCCTCGGGTACATCACCTCGGCCCCCGCCCCGATCGGGATGCTCGCCGACCTCCTCGCCGCGGCGGTCAACCCCAACGTGGGGGCGTGGACGCTCTCCCCGGTCGCGACCGAGATCGAGGCCCAAACGATCCGCTGGATCGCCGAGCTGCTCGGCTATCCGAGCGGATGCAGCGGGCTGTTGGTCAGCGGCGGCAACGTCGCCAACTTCGTCGGGATCTACACCGCGCTTCGCGCCGCCTTTCCCCGGGACGCGGACGACCGCAGTGCCGAGCGGCTGGCGCGGGCGACGATCTACGCCTCGACCGAGACCCATACGTGGATCGAGAAGGCGATCGACATGTACGGGCTCTCTCCCGACGCGCTGCGCCCCATTCGCGTCGATGCCGAGCGTCGGCTGGTGCTGGACGACCTGGCGTCGGCGCTCACCGCCGACCTGCGCGAAGGGCGCATCCCGGTCGCGGTGGTCGGATCGGCGGGAACGGTGAGCACGGGCGCCATCGACCCGCTGCGTGCCATGGCGGAGCTGTGCCGCCAGCAGGAGGTCTGGTTCCACGTCGATGGCGCGTACGGCGGATTTGCCGCCATGCTCCCATCTGCCCCGGACGACCTTCGCGCGCTGGCGCTCGCCGATTCCGTCGCGATCGACCCGCACAAGTGGCTGTATGCGCCGCTGGAAGCCGGGTGCGCGCTCGTGCGCGACCCGGCCAGGCATCGCGCGGCATACAGCTACCATCCGCCGTACTACCACTTCGGCCAGGAGGCGACGAACTTCGTCGACTTCGGCCCCCAGAACTCGCGCGGCTTCCGCGCGCTCAAGGTGTGGATGGCGCTGCGACAGGTGGGGCGGCGCGGCTACCAGCGCATGATCGCCGACGACATCGCGCTGGCCGGGGCGTTGCATGCACGGCTGGCCACCGACCCGCGCTTCGAGGTGGCCACGCTGAGCCTGAGCATCTCGACCTTCCGCTACGTCCCGGAGGGGTACCGGCTGCGCGTGGGCGACGAGGCCGCCGAGCACTACCTCAATGAGCTGAACCGGGCGATACAGGCACGGCTGGAGGTGACGGGAGAGCTCTTCGTCTCGAACGCGGTGATCGACGGACGCTACGTGCTGCGCGGGTGCATCGTGAACTTCCGCACGTCGGAGCGGGACATCGCGGAGATCCCGGATATCGTCGCCCGCCACGGCGACGCGGTGCATCGGGAGCTACAGGGCCGGCGCACGTAGGGGCGCTTGGCGGCACGCGCGCCAGACGGGACGAGGAGCGGGTGGGCCCACGCTCGTCGTCCCGTCTTTCCGCCTTCTCTCGCTAGATCGCCTTCGACAGCCCGCCGAAGCGCCGGTCGCGCGCCCGGAAGTCGTCGACCGCGGCGTCGAAGTCGGCGTTGGAGAAATCGGGCCACATGCGGCGCGAGAAGGCCAGTTCCGCGTAGGCGCACTCCCAGAGGAGGAAGTCGCTGAGGCGCTGCTCGCCCCCGGTGCGGATCATGAGGTCCACGTCGGGGACGCCGCCCGGGCAGTGATTGGCCTGCGCCATGGCCCGCGCGAAATCGTCGCGCGTCAGCGGCGCGCCCTGCGGCATGAGGGCGGCGGCGCGCCGCATCGAGTCGCGCGACGAGTAGTCAACCGCCAGCCGCAAGCGCATGCCGTCGCACCCCGCCGTCTCGCGCTCCGACGCCTCGATGGCGCGGCACAGTTCGGGCGAGAGGCGGTCGCGGCGCCCGATGACGCTGAGGCGGATGTCGTTCTCGAGCAGGCGCGGCGTCTCGGACGCCAGGTGACGGCGAAAGAGCTTCATCAGCGCCTGCACCTCGTCCGGCGGCCGGTTCCAGTTGTCCGACGAGAAGGCATAGAGGGTCAGGAAGCGCACCCCCGAGCGCCGCGCATGCTCCACGATGCGCCGCACGGTCTTGGCCCCCTCCACGTGTCCCATCGTCCGGGGCTTTCCCCGCTGCTGCGCCCACCGCCCGTTGCCATCCATGATGATGGCCACGTGCTGCGGCCCGAACGGCGAGGCCGAGACCGTCTCCCGTCTCCCGTCTCCCGGTTCCCGTCTGAATGCTGTCACCGATGATTCTCGCGCGTGGCCTTGATGATCGCTTCCATGTGTCCCAGGTACCGTTCGAGCGCCTTCCGTCCGGTGGCGGTGAGGGCGAAGTCGGTCTTGGGGTGGCGTCCTTCAAACGACTTGGTGCAGCGGATGTAGCCCGCGTCCTCGAGCTTGCGCGCGTGGACGGAGAGGTTCCCGTCCGTCGTCCCCATCAACGACTTGAGGGCGTTGAAGCTCAACGACTCGTTCACGGCCAGGGCGGAGACGATGCCCAGCCGGATGCGTTCGTGAATCAGACGATCGAGTTCGGCCGGCGTCGCATCGGGGGCATGCCCCTCCACCGCGGCGAGCCCGCTGGGGGTGGCGCGTGCACCTGCCGGATGGCGTTCCGCCGACGCCCGGGAGGAAGGAGACGGATGCCGCTTAGCCACCGTACCTCCGCGAGATGGCGAAGCCAAAGAGGATGTGCAGCCCGCCGAACCCGGCGGCCATGATGCCGTTGAGCACGATCGCCTTGTGCTCCGGCGGCCACCCGGCGAAGACCAGGGGAGCGGCGAGGGCGGCGCCGCCGAACACCATGAAGAGCGCCCCCATGACCGGGACGATGGGGACCGACATCGCGCCGCCCGCCATCACGGCGGCGCCGTACATCATGAGCCACATGCCCGGGAGTGCCGAGTACCACCCGGCGCGCAGCGCAACGGCGGTCAGGATCGCCCCGGCCACGAGCGAGGGGAAGAAGGCGAGGGCCAGCTTGCGGGCGAGGGCGGCCGTGACGTTCGCCTGCGACGACCTGGCCTTGAGGACGGTCAGCGTCGCCGCGGCGGAGAAGGCGACCGGGGCGGCCGCGATCCACGTGAAGAGCCAGCGAGGGGAATTGAGCTGCGTCCCCGCGACGAGGGTGGCGACGAGCGCCAGGATCCCGGTGAGGGTGATCCCCGTCCCCGAGATGGCGGTGAAGGTCCCCGCCCGCTCCATCGTCTCCCGGATGAACTTGAGATTGTCGATGGCGCGATCCGACAGCGCCGGGGGAGGCGCGGGCGGTTCGAGCCGGAGCGGACGGTCCTGGCGCGTCATGGGTGGAGGATCGCCTTCAGGCCTTGGTTCGTCAAGTGCTTTGCCATGTAAAGACGATCACGGGGGGCCGGCCGTCACCCCCCTCCCCCTCGTCCGGCGGCCCCCCGTCCTGGGCCCCCCCCGTCCGGGGGCCCCCGTCCGGAGGGGCCCTCCGTCCGCCCTCCCCCGCTCAGCCCGTCAGGGGCGCCCTCCAGCCGCGTCGTCCGAGACCGCGGGGGTCCCCAGCACCCGCCGCAGCTCGGCGATGCGCTCGTCCAGCTCCTTGCGGAGCACCCCGTACCGCGTGATCGCGTCGCGCCCGATCTTCTGGTCGGCCTGCATGGTCATGCCGTAGAGGTACTGGATGTGCGCCTGCAGCTCCGGCTTGGAATAGCGCACCGCCGGCGTGACGATCTTCGCCCGCAGCGCCTCGAGCGCCCGCAGCGTGTCGGCCGCGCTCGCCGCTCCGCCCAGGCGCCGGCGCCCCTCCTCGATCTGGGCCGCGACCTGGTTCACCTCCGTCACCATGTCGCGCACCTTGACGTTGTGCCGGAACTGCTCGCGCAGGTCGGCCAGGGTGACCCCGTCACGTGCAACGCGCGGATCCATCCGGAGCTCGAGCGGCTTCGTGGCCGACCAGCTCCCGGCCGTCAGGCGCACGCTGTACCGCCCCGGGACCACGCGCGGGCCGTTGCGCCCGCTGCGCGCCGGGTTCGCGTCCCACGGCCCGGCGAGGGTGAAATCCCAGTAGAAGCGGTTCATCCCCGCCGACGCCGGGAGGCGCGGCGTCCCCAGGCGTTCGGTGACCATCTGCCGCATCGACGGCTGCACGGTCGCGGTCTCCCCCGCCCCCGCGCTGCTGAACGAGCGGATCACCGCCCCCGTCGCGTCGAGGATCTCCAGCGTGACCGGCGACGACGGCGCGCTCGCCAGCCAGTAGTCCACCTGCGCCCCCGCGGGCGGATACTGCGGGTCGGCGGGGTCGAAGCGCGACGACTCCACGCCGCCGAACGACCCCGCATACCGCTGCATCACCGCCACGCGCGGCGCCAGGAGCTCGGCCGGCGCCGACACCAGCCGGTCGGAGAGCTGGTGCAGCGACGACAGGTTGTTGAGGATCCAGAACGAGCGCCCCTGCGTGCTGACCACCAGGTCGCCGTGCTGCACGCGCAGGTCGGTGATGGGGACCACCGGGAGGTTGAGCTGGAACGGGTGCCACTGCCCGCCGTTGTCGAACGAGATGTACATCCCGAACTCGGTCCCCGCGTACAGCAGCCCCTCGCGCGCCGGGTCCTCGCGCACCACGCGCGTCGGCGTGCCGGCCGGGATCCCGTTGGTGCCGGGGGTCAGGAGCGTCCAGCTCGCCCCGTAGTCGTCGGTGCGGTAGAGGAACGGGCGGAAGTCGCCTAACAAGTAACAGTGCACCGCGTAGTACGCCGACCCCTTGCGGTGCGGCGAGGGCTCCACCTGCTGCGTACGGCACCCGTCGGGCGGCCCCTTGAACAGGTTGCGCGTGAAGTGCTCCGACGTCGGCACGAGCCCGCGCGGCGTGATGTCCTTCCAGGTCCTCCCGCCATCGCGCGTCACGTGGAACGGCCCGTCGTTGGCGCCGACCCAGATCACGCCGGGCTCCAGCACCGACTCGCGGATGGCGTAGGTGACCGAGAAGTACTCCTCCCCGGTCACGTCGATCGTGATGGGCTCCCCGCTCGGCGACTGTTGCCGCTCTTTGGGATTCAGCGTGAGGTCCGGCGAGATCGTCTGCCACGTGACACCGCCATCGCGCGTGCGGTGCACGTACTGCGAACCGTAGTACACCGTGTTCGGCTCGTGCGGCGACACCTCCATCGGCGACACGCGCTGGAAGCGGAGGATCAGCTCCTTGCCGGGATTGCCGTACAGCGACTGCCCGCCGTTCCAGTAGGGCTGCTCCTGCCCGCTGCGCATGTTCATTCGCGAGAACTGCCCCTTGCACGCGCCGTAGACCGTGTCCGGGTTGGTGCGGTGCGGCATGATGGGCCCCGTCTCGCACCCCGGCCCCTGCATCCACTCCTGCATCGGCGAATCCGGGCGCCCCGACGTGAGCGGGAGCGAGGGGACGATCAGCGTCGAGTTGTCCTGCTGGGCGCCATACAGCCGGTACGGAAACTGGTTGTCGGCGACCACCTGGTAGATCTCCGCCGTCGGCTGGTTGTACAGCGTCGACCAGGTGCGCCCGCCGTTGATCGAGACCGTCGCCCCGCCGTCGTTGGATTGCACCATGAAGTCCGGGTGCTCGGGATTGATCCACAAGTCGTGGTTGTCGCCGTGCGGGATGTCCTGCGCCCGGAAGCTCTTCCCCCCGTCGGTGCTCTTGTAGAAGCCCTCGCTCATCGTCCAGATGACGTTGGGATCACGGGGGTGCACCACCACGCCGGTGTAGTAGAACGGGCGCGTCAGCATCGGGGCAAAGGCGCTCACCAGCGTCCAGTGCTCGCCGGCATCGTCGGAGCGATAGAGCCCGCTCCCCGGCTTGGCCTCGATGATCGCCCACACCGCGTTGGGGGCCGCGGGGGTGACGGCGATGTTGCTCTTCCCGAACAGGTCGTTCGGCAGCCCGGCGGTGAGCTTCTTCCAGGTGCTCCCCCCGTCCGTCGACTTGTAGATCCCCCCTTCACGCGCCCCCGAGATGATCGTCCACGGCTTCCGCTCGGCGCGCCACATCGAGGCGTACACGACGCTCGGGTTGCCGGGCATGAACTCGACGTCCACCGCCCCCGTCGAGTCGGAGACGTACAGGACGTTCGTCCATGTCTTCCCCCCATCGGTCGTCCGATACAGGCCGCGGTCCCTGTTGGGGCGGAACGGGTTCCCGATCGCGGCCACGAAGGCGATGTCGGGATTGGTCGGGTGGATCTCCACGCCGCCGATGTTCCCGACGCTGTCGAGGCCGACGTGCGTCCAGCTGGCGCCCGCATCGGTCGACTTGTACACGCCGTTCCCGATCGAGACGTTCGACCGCAAGCCATCGGAGCCGGTCCCGGCGTAGATGACCTTCGGGTCGGAGTCGGCGACGTCGATGTCGCCCATCGACCCGACCGTGAAGTACTTGTCGCTGATGTTGCGCCAGCTCTGGCCGGCATCGGTCGTCTTCCAGACCCCGCCCCCCGTGGAGCCCATGTAGAACGTGAGCGGCTCCTGCGCCACGCCGGTCACCGTCGTCACGCGCCCGCCACGGGCGGGGCCCACGTTGCGGTACTGAAGGTTGGCGAACAGCGACTGGCTCACCTGCGTGAGCGGCGCCACGGGCGAGGGGCGCGCCACGGCAGGCCGAGATGCCGGACGCGCCTGGGCAAACGCCTCGGGAGCCAGCAGCTGCGCGACAAGGAGGGTGACACCGGCGGTGCACAGGACACCGGAAGTCGGACGGCGATGCAGCATCATGCGCCTCGGGTTCTGGGACGAGTGTGCCCGTAAAACGTGCGGTCCACGCGACGCGTTGGCGGGCGCGGTGGCCGCGCGACAATCTGCCCCGCGGACTCGGCGACGGCGAGGGCGCGTGGCCCCGCCCCCGCCCTTGCGCACATCGGTGGCGTGGCGTTGCATTGCCGCCCCCCACGCCGCTCCCGCCGGTCGATGCCGTCCATCCCGATTCGCGACTTCGTGCCTCCCTCCCGCCCCTCCCCCGCTGCCATGCGCCGCCCCCTTCCCCATCGCTGGCGCCTCCAACTCGCCGCCTGCGCGCTCGCCGTCCCCGTGCTCGCCGCGGGGACGCCGCGCCGGATCGAGGGACAGGGCGCCAACCAGGCCCGGGTGCGCTGGGAACGCCTCTGCCAGATCCGCAAGGACAAGTTCGACCGCATCCTCCCCGAGGCGATGCGCGAGAACGGGATCGACATGTGGATCGTGGCCATGAAGGAGGGACACCAGGACCCCCTGTGGGACCTCCTCGGGCGCGGCTACACCGGGGCGATCGGGTACTTCATCTTCACCGATCGCGGTGGCGACCGCATCGAGCGTGCGGCGTTAGGCATCACCGACCACCATCGCGCCGCCTGCGGCGCCTACGACATCGACGAGGAGGGCGTGGACCTCGCCGCCTTCGTGCGCGCGCGCAACCCCCGGCGCATCGGGCTCAACATGTCCGAGGAGATGGGGATGGCCGATGGGCTCAGCCATACCCTCCATGGCCACATCGTGAAGACCCTCGGCGCGCCGTTCGCCTCGCGCCTCGTGTCGGCCGAGAAGCTCGTGTCCGACTTCAGCTCGCGCCGCACCGCCTCCGAGATCGTCGCCTTCGGCGAGGCCGGCGAGATCGGGCGGCAGATCGCCGAGCGCGCGCTGTCCAACGAGGTGATCACCCCCGGGGTCACCACCCTCGCCGACGTGGCGTGGTGGATCCAGGACGAGATGCTGCGCCGCGGGCTCGGGACGTCGTTCGAGGTCCCGTCGATCTACGTCACGGGGCCGAACGGGATCGAGGCCACGTCCAACGACCGGATCATCCAGCGCGGCGACCTGCTGATGATCGACTTCGGCGTCGGCTACCTGAACATGTACACGGACCAGAAGCGCATCGCGTACGTGCTCGCGCCGGGCGAGGTGGCGCTCCCCGCCAGCTACAAGCGGGCCTTCGACGAGGCGGTGAAGGTGCGCGACGTCATCCACCGCACGGCGCGCGCGGGGACGACGGCGCAGGCCATGATGGACGAGGTGAACGCGGCCATCACGCGGGCGGGCTTCTCCCCGATGCGCGCCTTCAACCAGGTGCGCGACGACGCCTCGGTCGAGTTCATCATCGGGTGCCACTCCGTGGGCGACTGGGGACACGGGATCGGGCCGTCGATGGCCTTCTTCAACCCCGGCCGGTTGCGGTACGAGATCCGCCCGACCAACCTCTTCTCCATCGAGCTGTTCGCCTACACCCCCATCCCGGAGTGGGGCGGCAAGAAGCTGCGCATCCCCCTCGAAGACGACGCCATCATCACCACCCGCGGCGTCGAGTGGGTCTATCCCGTCAACCCGCGCATCCTGCTCGTCAAGTGACGCCCGTGCCCCGCGCATCCGCCCCGTCCGCCCTCGCCCCGACCCTCGCCACGCCGAGCACGTCATGACCAGCACTCGCCGAGACTTCGTCAGGAGCGGCGCCGCCACGCTCGCCCTTGGCTCGCCGCTCTCCGCGCTGCTCGCCCAGCCGGGCGGCGCCCCCGAGATCCTGATCCCGAGCGACGTTCGCCCGGTCGTCATCTCCGACTACTCCGGATGGGAATACCGGAACGGGGGAAGGGAGAACGCCGTCGAACGCGCCTTCCGGGGGATCGTCGCCGGCGAGGACGTCCTCGACGCCCTCATCGCCGGCGTGAACATCCCCGAGCTCGACCCGCTGGAGATGGGGATCGGCTACGGGGCGCTCCCCAACGCCGACGGCGTGGTGCAGCTGGACGCGTCGTGCATGCACGGCCCCAAGCGCCGCGCCGGCGCGGTGGCCGCCATCGAGGGGGTGCGCACCCCGTCCAGGGTGGCCAAGGCGGTCATGGACTACACCGACCACCACCTCATCAGCGGCGCGGGGGCCCGCGAGTTCGCGCGCGCCCTCGGCTTCACCATCGAGGACGACCTGAACACTCCCGCCAGTCGCAAGGCCTGGCTGGAGTGGAAGCGCCGGGTAGACGCCGAGCACTGGCTCGACCCCGAGGGGAGCGGGCGCAAGCCCCGGCCACGGCACGAGCGCGACCCCGGCAACGACGCGGCACTCGCGAGCGCCGGCGCGCACCTTCGCACGCACCTCGCCACGCGCGACTGGGAGTCGCGCGCCCTGGCCGCCGGACGGTCGATGGTGCGCGACGGCCTCATTCGGGAGGGCTCGTTCTGGGGGACGATCAACTGCAACGGGATCTCGCCGGCAGGTGACCTGTGCGGCGTGACGACCACCAGCGGCCTCGCGTGGAAGATTCCCGGGCGCACCGGCGACTCGCCGATCCTCGGCGCCGGGCTCTATGTGGACAACGAGGTCGGCGCCGCCGGGTCGACCGGGCGCGGCGAGGCGAACCTGTACAATCTCTCGTCGTACCTCATCGTGGAGCAGATGCGCCGCGGGATGTCGCCCAAGGATGCGGGGATGGAGGCACTGAAGCGGATCCGTGCCAACACCGTCGAGGCGCGCCTCCTCAACTCGAAGGGGAACCCCAACTTCAACATCCGCTTCTTCATCCTGAACAAGCGCGGGGCGCACGCCGGCGTCTCGATGTATCACGCCGGCGAGACGCAGTTCGCCCTGTGCGACGAGAACGGCGCCCGGCCCCTCGACCTCGAGCCGCTCATCGCCGGGGCGCCCGACGACTGACGGCGCGCGCAGGGCCCGGCATGCCACCCGCGGCCGCGGCGCTCCCCACAGCCGTTGTGCAGCTGACGACACGAGGGCCGGCGCATCGCCGGCCCTCGCGTCGTCCTCCATGGGCGGTGGCGCCCTGGGCGCCCTCGCCCTGGGCGGCCTCGCCCTGGCGTCAGGGCTTCCGCTTCCCCCACGTCGGCGGTGGCGGCTCGGGCTTGAGGCGCACCGGATTGGCCTGCAGCAGGCGCAACGCCTCCTCCACCGCCCGCTCGAGCTGCGGATCGCGCCCGGCAATCACGTCCTTCGGCATGTTCTCGACGTCGATGTCGGGGGCGACTCCCTCGTTCTCCACCGCCCACTTCCCGTCGCGGTCGAAGAAGCCGCCGCGCGGCGCGATCATCGTCCCGCCGTCGATGAGGACCGGGGTGTCCCACGTCCCCACCAGCCCGCCCCACGTGCGCTTCCCCACCAGGGGCCCGATCTTGCGGCGCTTGAACATGTACGGCATGAGGTCGCCGCCCGAGCCGGCCATCTCGTTGATGATCATGACCTTCGGCCCCCAGATACCCGCAGCCGGACTGGTGAACGGCACCCGGTCTCCCTCGCGGTTGTTGAAGTAGCCGTCGAAGTCGCGCTGGAGGATGTCGATGATGTAGTCGGCGGCCGACCCGCCGCCGTTGTAGCGCTCGTCGATGATCGCCCCCTGCCGGTCCTGCTGGGCGAAGTAATAGCGGTTGAACGAGGTGTACCCCGGCTGGGCGGTGTTCGGGACGTAGACGTACGCCAGCTTCCCGTGCGAGAGCGAATCCACCAGTCGTCGATTCCCCTCGACCCAGGGGCGCTGGCGCAGCCCCATCTCGTTGGCCACGGGGACGACGGTGACGCGACGGGCCCCCGCCATGTCGGGCGTCGTATTCACCATCAGCGTCACCTGGCGATTGGCCGTGCCGTCGAGGAGACGGTAGATGTTGTCCGGCGCGCGCAGGTCGACGCCGTCGACGGCCAGGACATACTCGCCCACACGCACATCCATCCCGGGGCCGCTGAGGGGGGCGCGCAGTTCCGGGTTCCAGCTCTCCCCGTCGTAGATGCGCGTGATGCGATAGCGCCCGTTCTCGACGGCGAAGTCGGCGCCAAGGAGGCCGACGTTGGCGGGCGGGATCTCGGGATAATCGCCGCCGCGCACGTAGGAATGCCCCACCGCCACCTCCGCCCCGGTCATGTCCAGCAGGTATCCGAAGTCCTCGCGGTGGGCCACGTGGGCGACGAGCGGTTCGTACATCGCCTTGACCTTGTCGTAGTCGGCGCCCTGCAGGTTGCTCACGTACAGGTACTCGCGCTGGTTCCGCCACCCCTCGGCGAACATCTGCCGGTACTCGGCGCGCGGGTCGACGAGCATGCGGATGCTGGCGGTGAGCCGCCCCTGCCCGGCCTGCGGGACCGGCCCCTCGGTGTTCACGATCGCCAGCGCCCCCTGCGGTCCCGCGCCGCGCCACAGGAGCTTCTTTCCGTCCTGCGACACGGTGTACTGCGCGACCCCCTGGGCGAAGACCGTCGCCTTGCGCTCCTTGAGCGAGTAGCGGTGCAGGACGCTCCCGCCCCCGCCCGGGCCGCTGGCCGGCCCCGTCCCGCTCTGGGGGACGCTCTCGAGGAAGAAGATCGTCCCCGCCGTCGCCGCCTCGAGCGCGCCGTAGTCGCGCGGCGCCATGCCTAACGAGATGACGCGCTGCGCCAGCCCGTCGAAGTCGATGGTGACCGCCGGCGGCGCCACCCGCGCATCGCGGTTGCCGGCACCACCCGAGGGCGGCACCACCGGCGCGCCCACCCCCGTCTCCCGCTTCCCGTCGCCCGTCCCCTCCTCGTCACTCTCGGGGGCCAGCGGCGACGGCTCACCCTTCCGCAGCACCGCCGCGTAGATCGCGCGCGTCACCGGATGGTCGTACGACGACATGTCCAGCCACCCCGTGCGCGGACCGTAGTCCGTCGAGGCCATCCAGTAGAGGTACTTCCCGCTCGCGTCCCAGGCGGGCGACGTGGCGTCGGCCATTCCGTCGGAGAGCTGCCGGGTCGTCCCGCCCTGCACGTCGTGGACGAAGATGGCGCGGAAGTACGACGGCAGGCGGCGGGCGTAGGCGATCCAGCGCGAATCGGGGCTCCACACCGGGTCGATCGACCGATCGGGCTGCATGAAGGGATCGGTGTCGACCTTCGTCGATCGCCCGGACGCGATGTCGGTCACCCACAGGCGCAGGTGCGCGTCGGTGTACAGGATCTTCGACCCGTCGGGCGACCAGGCCGGCGTGTAGTAGAACGACGGCTCCGGGAGCGCGATCGCGCGCGGGGGCGTGATCCCGTCCTGTGCTGCAATCATCAGTTTGTACTCGCCGCCGGCGTCGGAGAAGTACGCCACCTGGCGCCCGTCTGGCGACCAGGCCGGCGTGCGTTCGGCGCTCCCCGCCGCGCGCGTGAGGTTCCGCCAGTCACCCTTCTCGGCGGGGATGGTGAAGATCTCGCCCCGCGCCTCCACCGCCGCGCGCTTCCCGGTGGGCGAGAGGGCGATGTTGGTGATCCGGCTGCCGACGTCCTTCCACTGCGGGACGAGCCACGGGAAGTCGCCGCGCACGGTGATGTCGAGGCGCCGGTGCTGCCTGGTGCGTGGGTCGAGCGTATGCAGGTACCCCGCCTGCTCGAATACCACCATGCCGCCGCCGGCGTCGAGCGCCTTCACGTCGAAGTCGGTGAACTTCGTCAACTGCGCCAGCGCCCGACTTCGCGTGTCGTACGACCAGACGTTGTGCACTCCGTCCCGGTCGGACAGGAAGTAGACGACGTCGCCGATCCAGGCGGGGGCGATGTCCTTCGAGTCGGTCCAGGGCGGCGATTGCACCTCGTGCGTCGCCAGGTCCATGATCCAGATCGGGCGGTTCTGCCCGCCGCGATAGTTGCGCCGCTCGTCGTCCCACGAGCCATTCATGCGATAGGCCACGCGCTTCCCGTCGGGCGACAGCGTTCCCTGGAAGGCCCGCGGCATGGACAGCGCCACCTCGACGTCGCCCTGTGGAGCGACGCTCCAGAACTTCATCTGCCCATTCGGCGAGCTGCGCGCCGACGCGAAGACGATGCGTGACCCGTCCGGCGTCCACCCCTGGGTGACGTCGGCCCCCGGATGCCACGTCAGTCGCCTGGGCTCTCCCCCCTCGGCCGGGACGACGTACACGTCCGTGTTTCCGGCGTACTGGCCGGAGAAGGCGATCCACTTGCCGTCGGGCGAGAAGCGCGGGTTGGTCGTGACCCCCTGGAAACTCGTCAGGCGGCGGGCGTCGCCTCCGTCGCGCGGAGCGACCCACAGGTTGTTGGCGTACGCGAAGGCGACCTGCGTCGCACTGATGGTCGGTTGCCGGAGGAGGCGCGTCTGCGCCCCCGCACCGGGGGCGGCGGCGGCGCAGGCGAGCACCGCCAGGGCTATGCGTCGGTCCATCGGGGTCGGGGAAATCGGGAAGGGTCCCCCGACCGGCGTGGTCGGAGGACCCTTCAAGTTCGCCCGCGGGACGTGCCGCTGGCTACCGGCGCCCGGCGTGCGCGATGCCAGGCCCGCTACCAGCGCATGCGCCCGACGCGGCTCTCGCAGTAATCGCGAATCCGGATCCGCTCGCGCATCGCCTCACGCTGGCCCGCATCGTAGCGGTCCCAGCGCGAGCGACGGTACATGTCGCGCTCGCACTCGCGATACGCCTCCCACTGGTAGCGACTCCAGTTGCGGCTCCGGCGCTCGAAGTCGCGCTGGCTGCGCTCCCATGCCTTCTGTTCCTGCTTGCTGATCCCCCATCCATAACCGCGCCCCTTCCCGCGGTTGTAGACGCGGTCGTCACGACGATCACGGTCCCGGTCGCGCTCCCAGTCACGGTTGCTGGAACGATCCGCATCGCGCGAGCGCTCCCAGTCCCAGCTTCCGTCACGGCCGCGCGACGCAGGCGCGTTGCCGCGGTCGGTGATGACGTCGCGCACGCGGGACGGAAGGTCGCCGCCACGCGGCTGGGCATTCCCCGCCACCGGGGAGATCGCGAAGACGGCGCTGGCCATCAAGACGGACAATGCGGTGCGCATGGTTGCTCCTGCGTCGTTGGTGAACTCCACCAGGTGGCGACCGCACCGTCGCGGTCGGCGCCTGCGCCAACGAATAGGGCAGCATCGGTGCCACGTGGCACGCGCAACGTATCGCGCCGTGCAAGTCGTTGTGGCATGGCGTCGTACGCATTCGTCGCATGCGTCGTCATGGCGCGCGGTGTCGCCGCGGGTGGACGCGACGGTGTCCTTTCGGGGGCACTGCGTACCCCGGCGCGGCCCGTCCGGGCCGCCGCGCGGATGAGACGTTCCACACCAATGGCGCTCACCCTTGACAGTCCCTCGCGCCACCCTGCAATTGCTCACGGCGTTTCCGCGCACCCCCGCCTCCTCTCCTCCCGCGGCGCGACGCCCTCGCGCCTCGCGCCCCCCCCCGGCAGCCGCTCCCGTGTCCCTGTCGCCCGAACAGTCCGCCGCCCTCGCCAGCGTCACCCTCGACGAACCCTGGTCGCTCATCGAGCGCTTCACCACCCTCAAGCGCGAGCACCCCCGCGACGTGGCGACGGCGGCTGGCGAGATCGTCGATCGCCTAACGCGCCTCGGGGTCCCCGTGGAGGTGCACCGGCCGACGCTCTTCCTCTCACTCCCGGGCGCGGCACGAATCACCGCCGGCGCGCAGGAGTTCCGCGCCAAGCCGATGGCGATGTCGGTCCCGTTCCCCGGCGGCGTCACCGCCCCCCTCGCCTATGTCCCGGCTCGTTATGCGCGGAACGCCGACGAGATGTTCACCAAGGGCTTCGTCAGCGACGCCGAGGTCGACCTCCGCGGCAAGCTGGTCCTGAGCGAAGGGTTCGGGATGCCGGGCAAGGTGGCGTACTTCCAGGAGCGCGGCGCCATCGGCATGATCGCGGTGAACCCCGGCCACAACGCGCACTGGGGGATCTGCACCACCGTCTGGGGGACCCCCGACCTGCGGGACCTGCCGCGCAAGCCCCGCATGGCCGTCGTCGCCGTGAACAACCCCGATGGCCTTGCCCTCATCGCGCTCGCCAAGGCCGGCGGCAGTGTCACCCTCACGAGCGTGGTCACCGAGGGGTGGTGGGAATCGCCGATCCCCGTCGTGACGATCCCCGGCACCGACGAGCCCGACGACTTCGTCCTGCTGCACGGGCACTACGACTCGTGGGACTTCGGGATCGGCGACAACGCCGTCGGCGACGCCGCCCTCCTCGAGATCGCCCGGGTGCTGTGGGAGCACCGCCGCGCCCTCAAGCGCAGCGTCAGGATTGCGTGGTGGCCCGGACATTCCACCGGCCGCTACGCCGGCAGCACATGGTTTGCCGACGCCTTCGCCCTCGACCTCTACGAGCACTGCATCGCCCAGGTCAACTGCGACTCGCCGGGATGCCGCTGGGCCACCGAGTACAAGGACATCTCGTGGATGGACGAGACCGAGGCGTTCTGCCAGGGGATCATCCGCGACGTCACCGGACAGGAGTCGCACGGCGAGCGCCCCCACCAGGCCGGCGACTACTCCTTCAACAACATCGGAATCTCCTCGTTCTTCATGCTCCTCTCGACCATGAAGGATGCGCACCGGGACGAGCTCGGGTACTACGCCGTCGGCGGGTGCGGCGCGAACATCGCCTGGCACACGGAGGAGGACCTGATCCACATCGCCGACCGCGACATCCTCCTCAAGGACATCCGCATCTACCTGGCCGCCGTGATGGGGGTGGCCAACGCCACCGTGGCGCCGTTCGACTTCCGGCATACGCTGCGCACCTTTTCCGGGACGCTCGACCGGTACCAGGAGGCGGTCGCCGGCACCTTCGACTTCGGCCCGGCGCGCACCGCCATCGCCGAGCTCGATGCCACGCTTCAGTCGTTAGGCGCCCACGCCGCCACGCTGGCGACGCGCCCGATCGCCGATCCCCGCGTCCAGCGCGTGAACCGCGCCGTCCGCCGGCTGGCACGCCTCCTCGTCCCGGTCAACTACACGCGCGGGCCGGCGTTCTTCCACGACCCCGCCGAGACCACCCCCCCGCTCCCCGACCTGTCGCCGGCGCTCGCCGCTCCCGCCATGGCACCGGAAGACATCGGCTTCCTGCGCACGCACCTCCTGCGCGGCCAGAACCGGCTGGTCGCGGCGCTCCGCGATGCCCGGCGCACGGTGGAGGAGGCGATGGCGTGAACCATCGCGCCTGTCCCCGTCGCCCCCGGCCGCGAAGCGTGCTGCACCGGTCGCTGCGCTGCGGCGTCGTGCTCGCCCTCATCGCCTGCGGCGGCGCAAGCGAGGCACGACGCGGCGCCGACGAGGCGCGAAATGGCGGGACGCTGCGCATCCCGCTCATCAACGACCCGATCCTCGACCCGGTCATCGCCCCCGACATCGGGTCGGTGATGGTCAACAAGGTGCTCTTCCCGGGACTGGTGCGCCCCGACGAACAGCTCCGCCCCACGCCGGACCTCGCCGAGTCGTGGGTCACGAGCGAGGACGGGCTGCGCATCACCTTCAAGCTGCGCCGCGGCGTGACGTGGCACGACGGGGCGCCCTTCAGCGCCCACGACGTCAAGTTCACCTTCGACCAGGTGGTCGACCTCGCGTCCGGCTCGCGCCTCCGCTCCGACTTCGCCGCGCTCGCCGGGGTCGACGTCGAGGACTCGCTCACCGTCACCTTCCGCCTGCGCGCCCCCTTCGCCCCGTTCCTCACCCTCCTCGGCTACAACGCCGGAATCCTCCCCAAGCACCTGCTGCAGGGGAAGCCGCTGACCGCGGCGACGAACTTCAATCGCCGGCACCCGGTCGGCACCGGACCGTTCATGGTCCAGGAAGTCGTCCCCGGCGCGTCGCTCACGCTGGTCCGCAACCCGCGCTACCACGGCGAGGCGCCCCGGCTGGATCGCATCCTCTTCAAGGTCGTTCCCGACCTCAATGCCCAAGTGGCGCAGCTGCGCGCCGGTGAGCTCGACCTCGTCACCATCGAGCCGTCCAACCTGGCCAGCGTGCAGGGAGCACGGGGCGTCGAGGTCCTGCAGGTCCCGGTCGTCCAGCACTACTACGTCGCGTTCAACCTCCGGAAGTCACGATTCCGGCCCGCCGAGGTCCGGCGAGCGTTAGGCATGGCGGTCAATCGCGAGGCCATCATCAAGGGAGTGCTCCGCGACTACGCCGACATGCCCCGGGGGACGATCCCGGTCGCCCTCGAGGCGTACTTCGCCGACTCCCTCCCCCCGATCCCCTACGCCCCCGACTCGGCCCTCCTCCTGCTGCAGCGTGCCGGATGGCGTCGCGGGCATGACGGCACGCTGCGCGATGCGCGCGGCACGCCGTTCGACATCGAGCTCCTCGTGGACAAGGGAAACCCCACGCGCGAGCAGTCGGCGCTGTCGGTGCAGCAGGACCTGCAGAAGATCGGGATTCGCGTCTCCATCCGGACGATGGAGTTCGCGGCGCTGGTGCGCGACCGCATCCTCCCCGGAACCTTCGACGCCACGCTGATCTGGTGGACGACTCCGCCAGACCCCGACCAGTACGCGTTCTACCACTCGGGGCAGGACAACAACAACGTGCAGTGGTCGAACCCGCTGGCCGATTCGCTCCTCGCGCTGGGACGGATCACCCTCGACCCCGCGAAGCGCCGGGAGATCTACCACGCCTTCCAGCGTATCGAGATGGAGGATCCGCCGGTCATGGTCCTCTTCTACCCGCGGGAGATCCAGGCCGTCTCGGCGCGACTCGAGGGGTTGCCGTCGCTAGGGATCCGCGACGCGCTGCGGTACAGCGAGCGCCTCGCCAAGCGAGCGCGCTAGGCGCCCGGTCATGGCAGCGTTCCTCCTTCGCCGCCTGGGGCACGCCCTCCTCGTCCTGCTCGTGGTGAGCACGGTCACCTTCGCGATCGTCCACGCCGCCCCCGGGGGTCCCTCGCTGCTGGCCGATCCCAAACTGAGCGTTGCAGAACGGGCGGCGATCGCCGAGCGGCTCGGCGTCGATCGCCCGCTCGCCGAACAGTACGGGCGCTGGCTGGCGCGACTGGCGCGGGGGGACCTCGGGAACTCCTTCCTCTACGAGACGACCACGCTGCAGACCATCCGCGAGCGCCTCCCCAACACCATCATCCTGGCCGGGGCCGCGCTCCTGGTCACGATCGTCGTCGCCATCCCGGTGGCGGCATGGAGCGCCGAGCATCCGGGCGGGTGGGTGGACCGCACGGCGGGCGCGCTGGCGATGGGGGCCATCTCGGTCCCGGTGTTCTGGCTGGGGATCGTGTGCATCCTGGTCTTCGCCGTGCGCCTCGGGGTGCTTCCGGCCGGCGGGGCGACGAGCGCCGAGGGTGGCGCCACCGTGAGCGACCGGCTCCGGCATCTCGTCCTCCCCGCCCTGGTCCTGGCCGCCGCCGGGACCGCCGAGCTGCTGCGCTACACGCGGGCGAGCGCCCGGCAGCAGTTCGCCCGGGCATTCGTGCGCACCGCCAGGGCCAAGGGGGTGGGCGAGCGGGGGGTGCGGTGGCGCCACGCCATGCGCAATGCCCTCATCCCGGCGGTGACCGTGATCGGGTTGCAGCTCCCCCGCCTCGTCGGCGGGGCAGCCATCACCGAGACGGTCTTCTCGTGGCCGGGGATGGGGCGGCTCGGCATCGAGGCGGCGCTGGCCCGCGACTACCCACTGGTCATGGGGATCACCCTCGTCGTCTCGGGCGGGGTCCTGCTCGCCTCGCTCCTCGTCGACCTGGCGTACCTGGCCCTCGACCCGCGCATCCGCCCCGATCCGACGTGAGCGCGCGCCGCCGATTGCACCTGGCCGGGGGAGTCCTCCTCGTCCTTGCCGCCGCCGCGGTGGCCGGGCCCACGCTGTACGGCGTGGACCCCAACGCCCTCGACTTCGCCCGCGCCGCGAGCCCGCCCGGCGGCCTCTACCCGTTAGGCACCGACGAGGGCGGGCGCGACGTCCTGGCCCGCCTCCTGGTCGGCGCCCGCGTCTCGCTGGCCGCCGGCGCGGCCGCGATGCTCCTCGCCGTCCTCGTGGGGACGGGCGTGGGCGCCATCGCCGGGCTGGCCCGGCCCCGCATCGACGCCGCCCTCATGCGCCTCACCGACGCCGCCCTCGCCGTCCCCACGATCTTCGTCGTCATCACCATCCTGGCCTTCGTGGGCCCGTCGGTCCCGACCCTCGTCGTCGCCATCGGCGCCACCTCGTGGATGGGGCTCGCCCGGCTGGTCCGCGGCGAGCTCCTCACGCTGCGCCAGCAGGAGTTCGTCGAGGCCGCCATCGCCCTCGGCGACCCCCCGCTCCCGCGGTTCGTGCGGCACCTCCTCCCGCACCTCTGGCCCACCATCCTGGTCAACGCCACGTTAGGCATGGGGGGCGCCCTCCTCACCGAGTCGGCGCTCTCGTTCCTCGGCCTCGGCGTCCAGCCGCCGGCCGCCAGCTGGGGAAACATGCTGAGCGGGGCCCAGAGCTCGCTCTTCACCGCCCCATGGCTCGCCATCTTTCCCGGCCTCATGATCCTGCTGGCCGTCGCCACCATCAACGTGCTGGGCGATGCCCTGCGCGACACCCTCAACCCGGGCGACTGAGCCCGATCGGCATGCGCCCTCGCCTCGCCCTCGCGCTTCGCGCGCTCGCGGCCGCCACCGTGGCCGTCGTCCTCGCCCCCCCCGCCCTCCCGGGGCAACCCCCGGGCGCGCGCCAGCCCCCCCCGTTCATCATCGAGGAGGCCACCATCGCCGACCTCCACGCCGCGATGCGCGCCGGCGCCCTCAGCTGCCGGCAGTTGGTGCAGGGCTACCTGCGCCGCATCGAGGCGTACGACCGGAACGGGCCGGCCATCAACGCCCTCATCGTCGTGAACCCGGCCGCCCTCGCCACCGCCGATTCGCTCGACCGCCGGTATGCGCGCGAGGGCTTCGCCGGGCCGCTCCACTGCGTCCCGGTGATCGTGAAGGACAACTTCGAGACGAACGACCTCCCCACCACCGCCGGCTCGCTGGCGCTCCAGGGGTGGCGCCCCACCCGCGATGCCTTCCAGGTGCAACGCATTCGTGCCGCGGGCGCCATCGTCCTGGCCAAGAGCAACATGGCCGAGCTGGCGTTCTCCCCCAACGAGACCGTCAGCTCCATCCTGGCCGGCTACACGAAGAATCCGTACGCCCTGGACCGCGTGACCGCCGGCTCCAGCGGCGGGACCGCCGCCGCCGTGGCCGCCTCGTTCGGCGCCGTCGGCCTCGGGAGCGACACCGGCAATTCCATCCGCGGCCCATCCGCTCACCAGGCGCTCGTCGGGATCCGCTCCACCATGGGCCTCACCTCGCGCATGGGGGTCGTTCCGCTCTTCGACTCCCAGGACATCGCCGGCCCCATGGGGCGCACGGTCGCCGACGTCGTGGCGGTATTCCAGGTCGTCGCCGGCGAGGATCCCGCCGACCCGGCCACGGCCGCAGCCCGCGGGCGCCCCATGCCTCGTTATGCGGACTCGCTCCGCGCCGACGGCCTCCGCCGCGCCCGCATCGGCGTCCTCCATGCCGCCTACGACACCCCCACCCTCGACGCCGAGGTCGGCGCCGTCTTCCAAAGCGCCCTGGCCGACCTCCAGCGCCTGGGGGCCACGGTCCTCGACCCGGTCGCCATCCCCGCCCTGGACTCGATCCGCCGGCTGCAAAGCGGTCCCTGCTCCCCCTTCAAGCACGACTTCGAGACGTACCTGGCCAGCGTCGCCGACTCGCGCCCCCCGGTGCGCACGGTCGACGAGATCCTCGCGTCGGGGCGCTACCACCCGTCGGTGCAGGCGCGCCTCGAGGCCGCCCAGCGCGTCACCGAATCCCCCGCCGAGAGCGCCGGGTGCCGCGCCAGGGAGCAGTACCGGGCGGCCCTGCGCGTCGCCGTCCGTCAGCTCATGGATTCGCTCCGACTCGACGCGCTCGCCTATCCCACCTGGAGCAATCCGCCGCGCCTCATCGGCGACCTCAACACCCCCGGGGGCGACAACTCGCAGCTGTTCTCGCCGGCCACGGGATTCCCGGCCATCACCGTCCCCATGGGCTACACCCGCGGCCAGCTCCCCGCCGGCCTCCAACTCCTCGCCCGGCCGTTCGCCGAAGCGACGCTCTTTCGCCTGGCGTTCGCCTACGAGCAGGGGACCCACCACCGCCGCCCCCCCGCCACCGTCCCCCCGCTTCGCTGACGTGGGCAACGCCACATATTTGGCGCATGCCCATCGTCCCGCTGCACGGTCACGACGCCCTGCGCGCGCGCCTCGCCGAGGCACGCGACCGCGGCGCCCTCCCCCAGTCGCTCCTGTTGCACGGGGAGAGCGGCGTCGGCAAACAGCGGCTGGCCCTCTGGCTGGCGCAATCGATTCTGTGCGAAGGCGACACGCGGCCCTGTGCAAGTTGCCGGCAGTGTCGATACAGCCTGGAACTGTCGCACCCTGACCTCATCTGGGCCTTCCCCCGCCCCAAGCTCAAGGATTCCGATCCCTCGCTCGACGATATCAAGTTCGACCTCGGCCAGGCGGCGCAGGATCGCGCCAAGGCGGGGGGGCTGTACCCCCCTCCCCCGGGGAGCGATGGGATCTTCGTGGCCACGACGCGTCTCCTCGTGCAGATGGCATCGGTCACCCCGGCCATGGCCCGGCGCAAGGTCATCGTCGTCGGCGAGGCCGATCGCATGGCCCCCCCGCTCGAGAACGCCGAGGCGCCCGCCGCCAACGCCTTCCTGAAGCTCCTCGAGGAGCCCCCGGCCGACACGAACATCATCCTGACCAGCAGCGCCCCCGGCGCCCTCCTCCCCACCATCAGGTCGCGCGTCGTCGCCATCCGCGTCGCGCCGCTGGGCGAGGATGCCATGCGTGCATGGCTGGAGGAGCCGCTCGTGAAGGAGACGCTCGACAAGGCGCACCTCCCCGGAAGAATCGACGAGCGGCTCCGACTGGCCGGGGGAGCCCCCGGGCGCCTCCTCGCGTCGCAGCAATCCAGCGCCGCAGCCAATGCCGCACGCCGCCTGCTCGAGGTGGCCCTCAGTGGCGACCGGGCGAGGCTGTTGCGCGTGTCGCTGGCGCAGGGGAGCAGCGGAGCCCGTGGCGCCTTCACGGACATTCTCGACGCCCTGACCGTCGAGCTCCATGAGCGGTCGCGAACGGCGGTCGAGAGTGCCGACGAACGCACCGCCCGCAACGCGGCCCGCGCGGTCTCGGTGGTCGAGGAATCGAAGGTGCTGGCGGCCGGCAACGTGAGCCCACAGCTGATCACCGCGTCGCTGTTGAGAGACCTGTCGCGCGTTCTGGCCCCCCCCTGAGCGCCCCCCTACCCACCCGCCAACTCCCCGTCACGCTCCCCCCTCCCCATCACCGCGTCCTCTCGTCTTCTCGTCTTCTCGTCCTCCCATGTCCAACCTGACCCACGTCGACCCCTCCGGCCACGCACGGATGGTCGACATCACGGACAAGGCCCCGACGGTCCGCATGGCGCGCGCCCGGGGGGCCATTCGCATGCGTCCCGAGACACTGACGCTCATCCGCAACAACCAGGTGGCCAAGGGCGACGTCCTCGCCGTGGCAAGAATTGCCGGGGTGATGGGGGCGAAACGGACCGCCGAACTCATCCCGCTGTGTCACCCCATCGCCTTGTCCGACATCCAGATAGCCTTCGACCTGGACGATGCCCTCCCCGGCGTGTGGGTGGAGGCGACGGCAAGAACCACCGGTTCCACCGGGGTGGAAATGGAGGCCATGACGGCCGTAAGTGTGAGTTTGATCACAATTTACGACATGGCTAAAGGGGTGGATAAGGGCATGGAACTCGCACAGATTTCTCTCATCGAGAAGCGCGGCGGGAAGAGTGGGGATTGGGTGAGGACGTAAAGTTCGCCCGCCGCATCCATCAGGTTCCGAGGTCCTCGGCTTGCCGGACTTAGGGCCTCGACTGACGATAGAGGGCATCTATGAAGGATCTCAGCAAGTCGTACGTGCACCGCGGCGACACGGAGCGACGAAAGCGGAGAGTCCAAGGCGTCATCATGCTGGCGGGGGTGCTCACCGCCGGGACCACCGCCGCAAGGAATTGGGAGCCCGCGGTGGCGGCCGCCACCCCAGTCTCCAGCGCCGCCGCCGAGCAGCGGGAAATCCGTCGGCTGCAGGGACAGATCGAGCGGGCGCGCGGCGACCTGCGCCTTGCCTCGGCCCAGCTCGAGCGCTGGAACCGGATCTTCCACTTCTCGCACAAGTACCGCATCCCGGCCGACATGGCCGGCGCGATCTACGACGCCGCCGTCATCGAGCACATCGACCCGGAGCTGGCGTTTCCGCTGGTGAAGCTCGAGAGCGGGTTCATCGAACGGGCAAGGAGCGAGGTGGGGGCCATCGGCCTCACCCAGCTCATGCTGTCGACGGCCAAGTACTACGACCCCACCCTGACGCGCGATCGGCTGTACGATCGTAACACCAACCTGCGCATCGGCTTCCGCTACCTGCGCGACCTCATCAAGGAGCAGCGGGGCGACATCCAGATGGCGCTCCTCGCCTACAATCGTGGCCCTGCCGCGGTCGAGGTCGCCAAAGAGCTCGACCTCGACGCGTCGAACGGCTACGACCGGATCGTCCTCAAGGGATACCGCGGGAAGGGAATCCTCGACTAGCCCCCATCCCCGACGGCTCACATGGGCGGCCGCCTTCGATTCGGAGGCGGTCGCCTACTGCTTTCCGGTGGGCTTGGCGGCGGGTGCCGGCGCTTTCGAGGAAGCAGCCCCACCCTTCGCGGTCGACCGCTTGCTCCCGGTTGCCGCCGCCTGCCCCTTGGCAGCCCGCCCCTTGGCAGCCCGCCCCTTGGCAGACGACGCGCCCTTGGCAGACGACGCGCCCTTGGCAGACGACGCGCCGTTGGCGGACGTGCCCATGGCGGACGCGCCGTTGGCAGGCGATCGCTTGGCAGCAGTCGCGGCCGGCGCTACCCGCTTCTTCACGCCCCCTTTCGCGACCGGCCGCGCCTTGTCCGTGCGTCGCGCGGCCGAGGCTTTGCTCCCGCCCCGCGACACGGCGCCCTTCGAGCGGCTCGACGCGCTGGCGGTCGTCGCGCCCGCCTCGCCCCCCCGCACGATGATCGACTGACCGGGATAGATGACCTGCTTCTTGAGCCGGTTCAGGTGGACCAGGGTGGCCACGGACGTGTGATAGCGCTTGGCGATGAGCCCCAGCGACTCGCCGCGGCGGACCACGTGGGTCACGCGCCCCGGCCGAGCGCTCCCGGCAGACGTTCCGTACCGTTCGATCGAGGGATCGGGTACGTCGAAGGCGCCCTGCACCACGGCGGCGCTCGGAACGAGCAGGAGCTGCCCGGCGACGAGCCTCCCTCTGCGGACGGCGAGCTTCGGGTTGTACCACTGAAGGTGCCGCGACGTGAGCCCGTGCCGCTTGGCAACCGCCGCCAGCGTCTCGTTCTTCTTGGTGCGGATGCTGGTGAAGCCCACTCGCTCGTCCGGGGGGAGGGCGGCGAACGCCGAGTCGAAGCCCACACCCGCCCCGACCGGGAAGCGGACCGCCATCCGTGTGCCCGGTGGGGTCACCCCGCGTACCAGGTGCGGATTCAGGAGCTGCACATCGGTGACCGGGACCCCGAGCGCCTTGGCGACGGCGGCGAGCGGCGTCCCCCCGGGGACCATCGCCGAGTCGTAGGCAAAGCGCGGGGCCGAGTCGAGCGAGATTCCGTACCGCTCGGGGGTCTTGCCGATCAGCGCCGCGGCAATGAGCTGCGGGACGTAGTTCTTCGTCTCCGACCGCAGGTAGTCCTGCTCGGCCAGGGCGAAGAAACAGTCCTCGCCCGACACGTTCTCGAGTTCGTCATCGAAGCGCTTCAACCCCCGCGAGACGCGCCCGGGCCCCCCGTTGTAGGCCGCGGCAGCCAGGTACAGTGAGCCGAACTGCCCGCGAAGGTCGCTGATGAAGCGCGCCGCCGCTTCCGTGGATCGCACGGGGTCACGCCGCTCATCGACCCACCAGTCCACGCGGAGGCCCACGCCGCGAGCCGTGGAGCTCATGAACTGCCAGATGCCGACGGCGGCGGCGCGAGAATACGCGTGCGGGTCGTAGCCACTCTCCACGAGCCCCAGGAAGTACATGTCCTCCGGTATCCCCGCAGCGCGGAACTTCTCGCGGATCATCGGCTCGTACTGTTTCCCGCGCTGGAGGCGCTCCACGAATCGACCGCGAGCCGTCCCCAGGAAGAGGTTCACGTAATGGGAGACCTTGTCGTGCGTGACGTACGAATCGACGTCGATGTCCCACGTGGGCTCGCCGTCGCCCAGCACGTTGGAGGTCGAGTCGACGTCGAAGAACCCGCGCAGGGTCCGCCCCTGGACGATCGAATCGGGGACGTCGAAGAGGGCGCTCACCTGCTCGATCGCGCTGCGCATCGCGGCGTCGATCGAGTCGCGCATGGCGGCCGTCGCGAGCGCCGCCCCGGCCGTATCGCTCCCCCGCGCTCCCGACGGCGAGGCGGAGACGGTGCCCTCGCTCCCTCTCGCCGCGCCCGCCCCGGCGCGCGCGGGAGACGGCGGTGGTGACGACGGCCGGGGCCCCGACGCGCACGCTCCCACCGCAGTGAGCGCGAGCCAGGTCGCTATGGCACGGGCGCGGGTGGAATGTGTGATGGCGACCTCCAGCGGGACGTGAACGACGACGCCGCAATCTGGCCCGGCGTCCGGTGAATGGGAACCTGTACCCGCGTTCCCTCCCGGTGTTGCCCCGACGACACTCGTCAGGCAGCGCGGCGCCTATCGAGTCGCCCTGCTAGTATCGGGTGGCGATCGCGTTGCCGAGAAGGCGGTTGGTCGCCTGGAGCGTCGCGATCACCGCCCCGCGCAGCGAATCGTCGCCCGCGAGGTGACAGCCGAGGAGGCGCCGTTCCCGGGAGGCTTCGTCGCCGGACGTGCAGACGACGCTGACGATCACCACGTTGGCGTCGAAGGCGCGCATCTGCTTGACGCCCAGGAGGTCGAAGCGGAGAGCCCCGGCCGTGAACTGCTCGATGGCCCGCAGGGTGGCTTCGGCGGCCAGGCGCACGTCGCCGAGCGGCGTCGCGATCCCCTCGGCCCGGCCGATGACCGAGTCGCCGGGTTCGTACTCGAGCTCCACCTCGGCGCTGCAGCGCGCGGTGGGGGTGCGCTCGAACTTGAAGCGCGTGAACCGGAGGCGCTCGCGGCGCCCCGCGGCGGCATGCCCCCCCGGGTTCGATGGGTCCGACGCAACTGCGCTCTTGGGATGGTCCACGTTGCGGCTCGTTCGGCGACGCCGGCGCCGGGGCGTTCGGCAGGAAAGCGCGATCCCCTGTAACACGACCCAGCGGCCGGAGTGGCAACAGGGACGATTGCCCCGCGACGCCCCTCCCTCGATCTTCCGGTGCATGACTCGCCTCGTCCTCTTCGCCCTTTTGTGCGCTACGTCACTTTCGGCGCAGTCTTCGACCGACTCCCTGCGGGAGCGGATCGCGGCGCGCGTCGCGCGGCACCCCGGCGCCCTGGCCGGCGTGTACTACCGGGACCTTGGCAGCGGGGAGGAGCTGGCATGGCATGCCGACTCGACGTTCCACGCCGCGAGCACGATGAAGGTCCCGGTCATGATCGCGTACTTCCGCGGCGTCGACGAGGGGCGCTTCGGCGCTGGTCAGCGGGTCACGCTCGCCAACCGGTTCCGGTCGATCGTGGACGGGTCACCCTACGCACTGGACGCCGGCGACGACTCGGACAGCGCCCTGTACCGGCGGGTCGGGGAGGAGGTTGCCGTGCGCGAGCTGGTGGAGCGGATGATCACGCGCTCCAGCAACCTGGCCACCAACGTGGTGATCGAGCTGGTGGGGGCCGAGCGGGCGCAGGCGACGGCGCGTTCGTTAGGCGCCTCGACGATGATGGTGCGGCGCGGCGTGGAGGACGGCCTGGCCTTCCGCGCGGGGTTGAACAACACCACCACGGCGCGCGACCTGGGGGCGTTGTTCGAGGCCATCGGGCGTGGCGCCGCCGCGTCGGGCGCCTCCACGCGCGCCATGCTGGAGATCCTCGAGCGCCAGGAGTTCAACGACGAGATCCCCGCCGGGCTCCCGCCGGGGACGCGAGTGGCGCACAAGACGGGGTGGATCACCGGAATCCTGCACGACGCGGCGCTGGTGCTCCCCGAGGGTCGACCGCCGTTCGTCCTGGTGGTGCTGACCAAGGGGATCCCCGACGAGAAGGTGGCGCAGCGCCTGATCGCCGACATCGCGGGGATGGTGTGGGCGCATGCGACGGCCGGGAACCACGTTCCCGGGCTTCTTCCCTGACCCCTCGGGGGGAGGGGGCGGCACCTCGATGACCCGGGCGGGTCTCGAACCCGCGACCTACGGATTAAAAGTCCGTTGCTCTACCGACTGAGCTACCGGGTCTGACACGGCTCCGGCAATCTACCGCGCATCGCCCCGGGTGTGTACCACGGCGAGGCGCCCCGACCGCCCTCGCCGCATCCGTCGCACGCGAAAGGGGCCCCGGCACGTGCCGGGGCCCCTTCGGATGGTGCGGTGCGGAGCGGGGTCCGCTTACTGGATCGAGGCGGTGGTGGCGGCGCCGCCCTGGGTCTCGACCACGAAGACCACGCGGCGGTTGGCCTGCGCCCCCGGCTGGTCGCGCTCGGCGCCCTCGACCACCTGGCGCGCCTCGCCCATGCCGACGGTGCGGATGGTGACGCCCTGCACCCCGGCCTGCGCCAGGTACGCGGCGACCGACTCGGCGCGGCGCTTGGAGAGGTCCTTGTTGTAGCTGGCGGAACCCGCCGGGTCGGTGAAGCCCTCGACCGTCAGCAGCGAGCCGCCGTAGTACTTGTTCACGACGGAGACGAAGCGATCCAGCTGCGGGCGATCCTCGTCACGGACCGTGGCGTCGTCGAACGCGAAGGTCACCGGGAAGGCGAACTTCATCCCGTTCTCCATCGCCGTGATCTTGGCGCCGAACTCGGTGCGGAGCGCGGTGAGGTCGCGGCGGAGCGCGGCGACGTCGTTCTTCAGCGTGGCGACCTCACCCTTCACCGCGGTGATGTCGCCGGAGAGGGCGCTGTCCCCCTGCGCGCGGGCGACGCGCTCGGTCGACAGACCCGTCTCGACGGTGTTGCGGACATATCCCTTGGTGGCGCAGGCGCTCAGGGCCACCGCCGCGGCCGCAGTCGCGGCCAGCTTGTACATACCGTGCATTGATGAACTCCTCAGGTAGGCTGAGTGTTGGCTTCTCGTGCCGCGCGCCCCGTCAGGTGGACTGTCCGCTGGGGAGCAACGAGCACGGGAGGAGTATAGCAGCGGCAGGGAATTCCGCGTGTGACCACAGTCACACCGTAACCAACGACTAATGCGGCAGAGCCGGACGCCCCGTCTCGTGTGAGGCGCGTCACACCCCGACGGCCGCCGGCCTCACGCCGGCGGGGGCGCCGCGGGGGCCTGGGGCTTCCAGAGCCACTCGCCGCCATCGACGACGAGGATCGCGCCCGTGATCCACGATGCCCCGCCCGACGCCAGGAAGGCGACGGCGTTGGCGACGTCGGCCGGGGTCCCCCAGCGCCCCAGCGGGATCGTCTGCCGGGCGTAATCCCCCATGGCGCGCTCGACGGCGAAGACGTCGGTGGCCCCGCTCCCCGACGGCGGGGTGAAGGCCTTCCGCACCCCCTCGGTGGGGATGGGGCCGGGGGCGATGGCGTTGACGCGGATCCCGTGGGGCGCCCACTCCACGGCCAGCGTCCGCGTGAGCGCGTCGATCCCCGCCTTGGCCGCCGTCGCGTGCGCCATCAACGGCCACCCGCGGTAGTGCAGCGTCATCGAGATGTTCACGACGTTCCCCCCACCCTGGCGCTGCATCACGGGGAAGACCGCCTGGGTGCAGTAGAAGGTCCCGAACAGGTCGATCTCGAGCACCGAGCGCCAGGCGTTGGGCGACATCTTCTCCGAGGGGACGTAGAAGTTGCCGGCGGCGTTGTTCACCAGGAGGTCGATCCGCCCATGGGTGGCGGCCACCGATTCCACCACCCCGCGCACCGCGTCGGGATCGCGCACGTCGAGGGTGGCCGCGTGCACGCGGCCTCCCCCCTGCCGCAGCCGCTCCACCGCCTGCGCCAGGCGCTCGGCGTTGCGGCTGGCGATCGCCACCGTCGCGCCTAACGACGACAGCAGCTCGGCGATGCCGAAGCCGATCCCGCTCCCGCCCCCGGTGATGAGGGCAACCTGGCCGGCGTACAGGTCCGGACGGAAGGGCGAGGGAGTCGTCATGGCGCTACTCGTCGATGGGGGGATGGGGCGCCTCGAGCCCCAGGGTCAGCTGCTTCACGCAGAACGAACGACGATGATGCGGCGTCGCCCCGAGCGCGTCCAGCGCCGCGATGTGCGCCGGGGTCCCGTACCCGCTGTTCTGCTCCCAGGCATACCCCGGATACCGCGCCGCCAGCTTCCGCATCAGGCGATCGCGGGTCACCTTGGCGACGATCGACGCGCACGCCACGGCGTAGCACTTCCCGTCCCCGCCCACCACCGCGGTGTGGCTGACCCCGAGCGTCCGGATCGGACGCCCATCCACGATGACGTGATGGGGGACCTGCGCGAGACGGGCCAGCGCCCGGCGCATCGCCAGCGTCGTGGCCCGGTAGATGTTCAGGCGATCGACCTCGCGCACCGACGCCGCCCCGAGGGCGAGGGCCACGGCCCGCTCGCGAATGCGCACCGCCAGCGCCTCACGCGCCTCCGGCAACAGCCGCTTGGAGTCGTCCACGCCGGCGATGGCACGCGTGTTGGCGGGCATGATCACCGCACATGCGACAACGGGGCCCGCCAGGGGGCCCCGTCCGACTTCGTCGATCCCGGCAATCAGCTCGCCGTACGCCTCGCGCGCGTCACGCTCGATGCGCGACCACCGGGGCGAACGCCGGCCGGGCATGCGCCCCGCCCTGCCCCGCTACGCCTTGGCGGGCGCCTCGGTGCCAGGAACGCGCGCCTTCTTCTCCTTGATGCGCGTCGCCTTCCCGGCCAGGTGGCGCAGGTAGTACAGCTTGGCGCGACGCACGCGCCCGCGCCGCACGACCGAGATGTCGGCCAGCATGGGCGAGTGCACCGGGAAGATGCGCTCCACGCCGACACCGTTCGACACCTTGCGCACCGTGAAGGTCGCGCTCACGCCGCTACCGCGACGGGCGATGCAGACCCCCTCGAACGCCTGGAGGCGCTCCTTGTCGCCTTCCTTGACGCGAACGTTGACGCGAACGGTGTCGCCCGCACGGAACGGCGGCACTTCGCGGAGCCACTCTTTCTGGGTTTCGATGAACGGATGCATATGACGCTCGGGTCGGTGAGGCTGGGCCCGGTTTCGGACGATTCTCGGGAGACTCGTAACGTAAGCGGCCGGTTGGCCGTCCGCTACCCTCGCGCTCCGCGAAATCCCCGCCCTACTCGACCCCCCCGCGAATCGTCCCCCCCTTGGCGGACGGCGACGCGTGGACGCTCACGCCAAAGGCATGCGGGTTCTCCCGCAGCTCCTCGGCCAGCGCCCCGGCGCGCTCGTTCCGGGCCAGCGAGATGGTCCCGCGGACCTGGATGTACGGCGTGCGGAGCGCCACGTCCGAGAAGAGCGTCGCCACGATCACGCCATCCGCGCTCGCCCCGCCACGCCGCAGGTATGCCGTGGAGAACGTCTCGCCCCGCGGGTTGTAGATCGTGGCCAGGTATTCCAGCGCGTCATCGTCCTTGACCATGAGGCGCACGGTCCCCCACGCCTCCGATTCCCGCACCGCAGGTGCAACGGACGCCGGCGACGACGACGACGACGGCGACGGCGACGCTGACAGGCGGCTGGTGAAGACGCTCTGCACCGACGCCGGGTGGTAGCTCCCCAGCAGCGGCGACGAACGCGACACGTTGACCTGCGTCGCCATGGCAGCGCAGCCGACGCAGGGACCGAGCGTGAGGAACGTGAGGAAGATCGAGCGCAGCACGATCACAGGGTACGGGAAGGTCCGCCGAGCCTGCCGCAGTATGCATCACAGCGGGTGTGTCGTAAAGCCGCGGTCGCCCGTGTGATCTTACCCGGTACCCCGATCCCGGGTTTCGTCGGCGCGCGCGCGCGTGCGCCGCTCCCCTTCCTCCCGCCGCCACCGCGCGATCTCGGCATGGTTTCCCGAGAGGAGCACATTGGGAACGCCCAATCCGCGGTACTCCGGCGGCCGGGTGTAGCTCGGGGCGCTGATGCCGCGCTCCTCGTAGAACGAGTCGGTGCGGGCGCTGTCGTGATCCGACATCGCCCCCGGGAGGAGTCGCACCACGGCGTCGACGATCGCCAGCGCCGCGGGCTCTCCCCCGCTCAGGACGAAGTCACCCAGCGAGACCTCCTCGGTGGCCAGGTGATCGGCCACCCGCTGGTCGACGTCCTTGTAGTGCCCGCAGAGGAGGGTGAGCTCCTCGCCGGCCGCGAAGCGCATGGCGTCGCGCTGCCCGAAGACGCGCCCGCGCGGCGAGAGGAGGACGATGGGCGCCGTCGCGCCTAACGATTCGACGGCCTCGAAGAACGGCCCCGGCTTCATCACCATCCCGGCCCCGCCCCCGTACGGGTAGTCGTCGACGGTGCGGTGGCGGTCGTGCGTGAAGTCGCGCAGGTCGACCACGTGGTACCGCACGCTCGCCGCCGCTTCCGCCCTGGCGGGAATCGACAGCCCCAGCGGGACCCGGAAGTACTCGGGGAAGATGGTGACGATGTTGATGCGGAGCGGCGCCTCGCGGGGCGTCATTCGAGGAGCCCCTCCGGCGGCGCGACGACGAGCACGCCGCCGTCGACGTCCACCTCGGTGACGAACTCCTCGCGGTAGGGGACGAGGACGGTCGAGCCGTCGCGCTGGATCTCGAGCAGGATGTCGTGGGGAAGCTCGTAGTAGGCGACCACCGTCCCGACCGGCGTCCCGTCGGCACGTTGCACCCGCAGCCCCACCAGGTCGTGCAGGAACACCTCGTCCTCGCCCGGGGGCGGGAGTTCGTCGAGGGGGAGGAGGAGGTAGCGCTCGCGCCAGAGGTCGGCCGCGTTCCGGTCGCGGATCTCCTCGAAGGTGACGAGGAGCCCGTCCTTGAACGGGCGCACGCCGGACACCGTGAGCGTCGCACCATCCCGCGCCAGGTCGCCGGCGGTGGTGCCGGCGAAAAGGCGCGCGCCGGGCGCGAAGATCGCGTCCGGCGCGTCGGTCATCACCTCGAGGTACAGCTCGCCCCGCACCCCATGGGCGCGCCGCACGCGACCAACGATGGCGTGCGACGCCCCGCCGTGCGGCGACGCGGACACGCGTCCCTTACTCGGCGTCCTTCTCGCCCTCGGCGAGCGGCACCGCCGCCGCCTGCAGCTTGCGGGCGAGGCGTGCCTCGTGGCGGGTCTTGAGGATCCCCGCCCGGCGCAGGATCGAACGCACCGTGTCGCTCGGCTGCGCGCCGACGTCCAGCCAGTGGTTGGCGCGATCCTGCTTCAGCTCGACCGCCCCTTCGGTCTTGCGGGGGTGGTACGTGCCGATGATCTCGATGAAACGCCCCTCGCGCGGCGCCGTCGACTCGGTCACGACGATACGGTACATCGGGTTCTTCTTGCGCCCTTCACGGCGGAGTCGAATGCGAACCATGACCTGCTCCTGGTAGTGCGTGGATCCTGCTCCCCGAGCTCCTCGCGTCTCCGGCATCTCCGGAGCGCGCCCGGGTCCTGCCGAGCCGACGAGTCGACGAACACCCGGTCGTCTTCCCGCCGGCTCGTCTTCCCGTCCTCCCGTCCTCTATCGTCCAAACATGCCCGGCGGCATCCCCGGGAAGCCCATCCGGCCGCCACCGGCGGCCTTCTTCATCATCTTCTGCATGTCGCGGAACTGCTCGAGCAGCCGGTTGACCTCGCTGATCGGGCGCCCGCTCCCCTTGGCGATGCGCGCGCGCCGCGACCCGTTGATGAGGTTCGGCGTCTTGCGCTCGGCCCTCGTCATGGAGAGCACGATGGCCTCGACATGCTTCAGGCGCTTGGGGTCCATGTTGGCGTTCTTCAGCATCTTGCTGTTCACGCCCGGGAGCATCTTGAGGATGCTCTCCATGGGACCGAGCTTCTGCATCTGCTTCATGGCCGTGAGGAAGTCCTCCAGGTCGAGCCCTTCCTTGCGGACCTTCTTCTCGAGCTTCTTCGCCTCGGTGGCATCGAAGGCGTCCTGCGCCTTCTCGACGAGCGAGACCACGTCGCCCATCTGCAGGATGCGTCCCGCCATGCGCTCGGGGTGGAACTCCTCGAGCGCGTCGGGCTTCTCGCCGACGCCGATGTACTTGATCGGCTTCTTCGTGACGCCGTAGATGGACAGGGCGGCGCCGCCCCGGGCATCGCCGTCCATCTTGGTCAGGATGACGCCGGTGACGCCGAGCGCCTGGCTGAAGCCGTCGGCGATGCGCACTGCGTCCTGGCCGGTCATGCCGTCGGCGACGAAGAGGATCTCGTCGGGGCGGACTGCCTCCTTGAGGCGGACCAGCTCCTGCATCATCTCGTCGTCGATCTGCAGGCGGCCGGCGGTGTCGAGGATCACGACGCGGTCGCGGGCGCGCTTCGCCTCGTCGATGCCGGCGCGCGCGATCTTCACCACGTCCCTCGTGGAGCGGTCGGCGTAGACCGGGACCTCGAGCGACGCGCCTAACGTCTCCAGCTGGTCGATGGCCGCGGGACGATACACGTCGGCCGCCACGAGGCGCGTGGGGCGCCCTTCCCCCTTGAGCCGGCGGGCGAGCTTGGCCGCCGACGTCGTCTTCCCCGACCCCTGCAGCCCGACCATCATCACGACGGTGGGAGGGACGGAGCTGAGCTTGAGCGGCTCGCGGCGCTCGCCGAGCATGGTGGTGAGCTCGTCGTAGACGATCTTCACCAGCTGCTGCGCCGGCTGCACCGTCTTGAGCTGCGTGACGCCGACCGCCTTCTTCTCGACGCGCTCGAGGAACTCGCGCGTGAGCTGGAAGTTGACGTCGGCCTCGAGCAGCACGCGCCGCACCTCCCGCAGCCCTTCCTTGATGTCCGATTCGGTCAGGACACCACGGCCGCGGAGCTTGGCGAAGACGCCAGAGATCTTGTCGGAAAGCTCGTCGAACATAGAGCCTGTAAGGCTAGCTAAGTCACGCTGGAAATACAACCTACGGCGTCAGCGCCGCGCGACCTCGTCGCCCGCGTCGAACGCCGCCCAGCGCGCGCGCATCCCGTCGGGATCGGCCGCCTCGAAGTCGCGACAGTCCAGCCGCAGCCCCCCCTCGCCGAACGCGGCCCCGACGAAGTCGCAGTGGTGCGGCCGCGCCGTGTCATCGGGGTGCGCGAACGGCCGAAAGAACCGGCAGGCGACGCACGTCCGCGCCGGTGCGATGTCGCCTCGCTCCTGCAGCGTCCGCACCATCTTGACGAGGATGCGCATGAGCATGCGCTGCTCGTCGGGGGTGAGTGCAGCGACGGCGGCGACGACGAACTCCGGGCCGGCCGTGCGCGACGCTGCCTCCTCGTGACCGCGTGTCGTGAGCGTGAGCGCCACGGCCCGCGCGTCGTCGGCGGCACGCCCCTTCGACACTAGCCCCTTGGACACCAGCGCCTTCACCGCGTCGCTCGCCGTCGGGAGCGTCACCGCCATCTCCTCCGCCACGTCCGACAGCCGGCGTGGAGCGCCGCTGGCCTTCAGGAGTGCCAGGACCTGTGCCTGCGTCGGCGTGAGCCCCCGTGGGATCGACTCGCGCCAGGCGTGCGTCCGGAGCGCGAGGCCGAGCTTGTAGAGCCCGGCGGTGACCTGCTCCGCCACCGGGGGCGGGGGGGACGAGGCATCCGGCTGGACCGACACGTCGCTCATGGCTGGAAAGTGGGTGAAGCGCTCCCGGCGGCGATGCCCGCACCGGCGGCGATACGCGTCGAGGGGGGGCGAGCGCTCCCGGCATTGGCCTTCGGGACGCCCCTTGCCCTTGACCAGAAAATAAGGAGTCCTTAGGATTTCGCCACTTGCTTAGGAGTCCTAAGCAATTTCACTCCTCACCCAAGAGCACCCCATGTCCTGGAATCCACCCCCTCGCGCGTATCGCACGACCCTCGCCGTCGTGACCGTCGTCGGACTCGCCGCCACGGCAGCGGGGGCCGCCGGCTTCGATCTCTTCGGGTCGCCCGGCGAGATCCGCTCGGCCAGCGGCGACGCCAGAAGCGCGCGGACGCCCAAGCCCGAGCTCGCGCCATTCGACCTGGTCCTGACGCGCGTGCATCGCGAGGGGACGAAGCTCGTCTTCATCGAGCGGGTGGCCGGACGAGCGGGGGCGACGCGCCCTGCCGCCAACGGCAAGCTCGCCGGGAGCGAGGTGTTCAGTTACGTGTGGCCCACGAGCCTCGATCCGGCGGCGGTGGGATTCGAGGAGAAGACGGGGACGCTGGCCCTCGCCGCCACCGCACATCCCGACTTCGACGATACGCCGCGCTTCGACGAGAACGGCGATGGTGACCCCACCAACGACGGAGAGCTCTGGCACTCGCACTGGGTGGTGCTGGTCCCGGATGATGCCTGCGGCGCCGGGGCGCTCAAGGTACGCGACATTCCGGAGGGGGCGAAGCCGAAGCTCCCGGCCACGTGGCCGGGACTCCCGCTCTTCATCGACAGCCCGGGGTACGAGCCGGCCATCGAGGGCAACGAGATCCGCGTCGAGGTTCCGCTGAAGGAAGTGGGGTTCCCCACCGCCTTCCAGTTCGACGGCGTCACGGCGGCGCTGCGCGTCAACGGCAGCGTGCACAGTCCGCTCCTGTGCGTCGTCGACGTCTTCGACATCGCCTCGGGGAAGCTCACCCTGCCGGGCCAGGTGACGACGACGGCGCCGCGGGGCGACACCGAACCGCGCTGATGCGCGCGCGCACCGCCGCTCACTCCACGTGGGAGGCGGTGCGTGATCGGGACGGCGTGCGTGTGGAGCGGTGCGAGGGGCGCGTGCATGTCGTACATGTCGCGCGTGTCGCGTGTGTAGCATGTCGCGCGCCTCGCGCAGGTCGCGCGTGTCGCGCATGTCGCGCGTGTCGCGCCCGCCCCGTACCTTTGTCCGCGGCGCATGGGGCTCTCCCCCGACGCGCCACGGCCCGAGGACGGGAGCCTGCGGACTCCCGTCTCCCGACTCCCGACTCCCGTCTCCCCGATGATGTCCCGTCCCCAGCGTCGCGACGAAATCCTTGGCCAGGAACTCCCGCCCACGCTCCCGCTCATGGCGTTGCGCTCCACCATCGTCTACCCCCTGGGGACGATCGCGGTGCAGATGGGGGCGCCGGAGAACCTGGCCCTCCTGCGCGACAACGAGGACCCGGGGCTCATCGTCGCCCTCCTCGTTGCATCTGGCGACGTCGACGATCCCATCGACAACCAGAAGCTGGTGGGACGCGTCGGGGTCGCGGCCCGCGTGCACGAGCGGATCAACCTGCCGGGCGACACCGTCCAGATCACGCTGCAGGGGTTGCGGCGCATCACGGTGGAATCGGTGGAACAGGAGGAGCCGTACGTCATCGCCAGGGTGCACGCCGCCAAGGAGCTCCCCGCCGACCCCGACGAACTGAACGACCTCGTCGCCCGCATCGTGAGCGCGGCCGAGACGCTGGCCGACCTGGTCGACCGCATCCCGGACGAGGTCCCGCAGATCCTGAAGATGAACGTCTCCGACCCGGGGCGCTTTGCCGACCTCGCGGCGACGAACATGAACTTCCGGATCTCCGACAAGGACGAGGTGCTGCAGCGCCTCGACGTGGGGCAGCGTCTCCGCTTCATCCTCTCCCGGCTCGAGCGCGAGGTGGCGCGCGCCCGGGTGATGGAGGACGTGAAGAAGCAGACCGAGGTCAAGATCGAGCAGCACCAGCGCGAGTTCTACCTGCGCCAGCAGCTGCGCGCCATCCAGGCCGAGCTGGGGGAGACCGATCCGGGGGAGAAGGAGGCGATCGAGCTCCTGAAGAAGATCGACGACGCCCGGCTCCCCGAGCGGGTGGGGCAGGAGGCGCGGCGCGAGACGGAGCGGCTGCGGATGCTCTCCCCGGCATCGAGCGAGTACCAGGTGATCCGCACCTACCTGGACTGGATCCTTTCCCTCCCCTGGCACAAGCGGTCGGGCGACGAGGAGATCGCGCTGTCCCGGGTGGAGGAGGCGTTGGACGGGCGGCACTACGGGCTGAGCGAGGCCAAGGAGCGGATCGTCGAGTTCCTGGCGGTGCGCAAGCTGCGCGGCGGCGACCCGCACGGCCCGATCCTCTGCTTCGTGGGGCCGCCGGGGACGGGAAAGACGTCGTTAGGCGAGGCGATCGCCAAGGCGATCGGGCGCGAGTTCTACCGCATCGCGGTGGGCGGGGTGCGCGACGAGGCCGAGATCCGCGGGCACCGGCGCACCTACGTGGGGGCCATGCCCGGGCTCTTCCTCCAGGCCCTGCGGCGCGTCGGCGTCAGCGATCCGGTCCTGATGATCGATGAGATCGACAAGATGTCGGGCGGGGGCGCCTCGGGCGACCCGACCGCGGCCATGCTCGAGGTCCTCGACCCGGCGCAGAACCACGACTTCGTCGACCACTACCTCAACCTCCCGTTCGACCTCTCGCGTTCGCTCTTCATCTGCACGGCGAACAACCTGTTCGACATCCCCGCCCCGCTGCGCGACCGCATGGAGGTGATCCGGATCGCCGGCTACACGGTGGAGGAGAAGGTGGAGATCGCCTGGCGCTACCTCCTGCCGCGCCTGCTCGAGGAGCACGGGATTACCGACAAGGACATCCAGTTCACCGACGAGGTGCTGGGGTTCATCTCGTCGCGCTATTCGCGCGAGGCGGGGCTGCGCAACTTCGAGCGCAACATCTCGTCGCTCATGCGCAAGCGGGCGCGCAGGAAGGCGGAGGGGGAGGAGGGGGCGTGGATCGTGGACAACGCCCTCGTGGAGGAGATCCTCGGCGCCCCGAAGTACGCCAACGAGGCGGCGGAGAAGGAGCCCGAGGTGGGGGCGGTGACCGGGCTGGCCTGGACATCGTTAGGCGGCGACATCATGACCATCGAGGCGCTCCGCATGCAGGGGTCGGGAAAGCTGACCGTGACCGGGCAGCTGGGCGACGTGATGCGCGAGAGCGTGGACGCCGCCCTCTCGTTCGTGCGATCGCGCGCCGACGCGCTGGGGGTGACCCCCCAGGACTTCAAGGAGAGCGACCTGCACATCCACTTCCCGGCCGGGGCGGTTCCCAAGGACGGGCCGAGCGCCGGCGTGGCGGTGACGCTGGCCATCGGCTCGGTGCTGAGCCGGCGTCCCGTGCGGCGCGACGTGGCCATGACCGGTGAGGTGACGCTGCGCGGCAAGGTGCTGGAGATCGGCGGGGTGAAGGAGAAGACGCTCGCCGCCTATCGCGCCGGGCTGCGCGAGGTGATCCTCCCGGCCGGCAACCAGAAGGACCTGCGCGACGTGCCGGACGAGGTGCGCGGGAACATGGCGTTCACCTTCGTGAGCAGCATGGACGAGGTGTTCCGGCTGGCGCTCCTCTCCTACGCGGCGGGAGGGCTGGCCGACGCGGTGCCGGTGAGGGAATCCGGAATGAGCCAGGGTGACGAAGCGTCCAAGACCAGCGCCCAATCACCGGCCCCAACGCCGGCAGGGTGATCGGCGCACCGACGGCCGATATCCTCTCGACGTGCAGTCGTCGTCCTGAGTCGCGGTCGGCCGCCCGCGTGGGTGGACGCATCGTCCCAGCCCGAGCTTGGCGCCGCTCAGCCTTCGCAGGCGGATGACGCCGCCGACCAGGACAGCTTCGCATGCGCCCTCGCCATCACGGATGCCGCCACAAGCGGTACACGACGAGCTCCGCCCCCTGAAGGTGATGTATGCCATAGACCGACGTTCCGTCGCGTGACGCGTCCACAATCGCAATCGGAGAGTCGAACGCTTGGGCCCTGCCAATTCGAAGGTCTGGCAGGAGTCGTAGCACCACCGACTGATCGGTCCGGAGATTCTGCAGCGATAGCAGGAAGCCAGGACCAACCCTTACGAGCGGACCGGCATACCACGATGGAATGTCGCCGCGAGCGCTCAGCATGCTGTCGAGTGTCGCATCATCGGAGAGCGCTGACGATACTCGCAATGCACCTGTGCTGTCGATGCTCCACATGCGAAACGGCCAGCGTCGCTCATTGACGACAATGTGTGTCGGCGTCGTCGTGATCGCGAACGCATCCGGCGACGCCAGGCGCTGATCTCGTGCGAACGGGATGCGCGACGGAGTGGCCACGCGCGCGCCCCGCCGCAACAAGACCGCGCGTCCGCCGCGATCGATCGCCACGACTCGAACACCTTCGCCGTCGACTGCTGCCGCGATCAGTCGGTACTGAGCCGCCAGGGCGTGGCCGACCTGCGGAGCCTCCGAAGATCCATCCACTCGCACGCGTGCGATCCATGCTTCTCCGAGCGCGATCACCGCATCGTCGGAAGCACAGCCGACCGCCAGCGGAGCCCACCCGAGCACGTGCCGCGCGTGGATCACGCGTGCGCCCGGATCGACGAAGTACAGTGTGTCCGATCGGCCGCTCCACAACGTGATCGCCGCGCCGCAGTCCACGACTCCCCAGGGAACACTCTGCTCCGCCAGCTGCAGCCGCCAGTCCTCGATGAGCGCATCGCTGCCGTTCTCATGTCCACAGGCGCCAAGCATCGCCAGGCACAGTGGACCTGACCCGGTTTGATGGACACCTCACCAGCCCCAAATTGAGGGCGGAGGTGTTCAATGGCAGCACGACGGAAGCAGACCGCAGGGGACCAGCG
>MEDZ01000031.1 GCA_001724275.1 Gemmatimonadetes bacterium SCN 70-22 | reverse complement strand
TGGCGCCGCCGGCATTGGGGCCGGTCTTGGAGATGGCGTAGCCGATCTTAACCTTGTCCTGCGCCGAGGCCGGCGCGACGGCGAGCATGGCCGCAGCCGAAACCGCGAGCGCGCCCAAAGCCATTCGCATCATGGCGTGTCCCCTCTTGCTAGCGTTTCCTCTTGTCTTTTCGGTCTTGTCTTTTCGGTCTTGTTTTTACGAACGCACGCTACTCTAGAGTGACTCCAGACTATATCGTTTGGGGACCAAATCAATTCAGATTCAGGCAGCCAGTTCGAGAATCTCCATCACCTGATCCGGTCCGGCGATCGGCCTCGGATTGTTGAGCACCGCGCGGTCGTGCATCGACTTCTCGGCGACCTCGCGAAAGCGATCCCGGCCGACACCGACTTCCGACAGCCGCCCCGGCAGACCCAGCGACTTCACCAACGCTTCGACAAGATCGCCGGCGGCAGTGTCGGGCTTGCCAAAGGCTTCGCCGACCCTCTTCTGGCGTTCGGCGTTGGCCGACAAGTTCCAGCGCAACACCGACGGCAGCATCACGCAGGAGGTATGGCCGTGCGGGACATGGCAGGCAGCGCCCAGCACATGCCCGATGTGAAACCCGCCGCCAGCCGCACATGCAGGATCGTCTCGGGACCCAGCGGCTCCACGAGGGTGACCTCGCCGCGACTCCCGCGTTCCGGGGGGACGAGGGCGAGGTGTTCGGGACGAACGGCGAGCGTCGCGACCTCGAGCAGCGGCGCGGCCACGCGGCACTGCACCGCCCCGTCGAAGATCGGCGCGGCGGCGTCGCCGACGATGCGGCCGCGGAAGCAGTTGATCGACGGGGAGCCGACGAAGGTGGCCACGAACAGGGTGGACGGCGCCCGGTACACCTCGAGCGGAGGGGCCTGCTGCTCCACCCGCCCCTTGTTCATCACGGCGACCCGCTGCGCCATCGTCATGGCCTCGACCTGGTCGTGCGTCACGTAGATCATCGTGGTGCCGAGGCGCCGATGCAGGCGCACCAGCTCGCCGCGTGTCTGCGCGCGCACCTGGGCATCGAGGTTGGAGAGCGGTTCATCGAAGAGGAAGACCGCGGGTTCGCGCACGATGGCGCGGGCGAGCGCCACGCGCTGCCGCTGTCCCCCGGAGAGCTGGGCGGGGCGGCGATCGAGCAGTTCACGGATCCCCAGCGAGTCGGCGACGCGGGCGACGCGCTGCACGATCTCGCGCGGGGCGACCCGTCGCATGCGGAGGCCGAAGGCGATGTTCTCGCGCACCGAGAGGTGGGGATAGAGCGCGTAGTTCTGGAAGACCATGGCGATGTCACGCTCCCGCGGCGGGAGGTCGGTGACGTCGCGCCCGTCGATGAAGATCCGCCCGGCGGTGGGAGTCTCGAGGCCGGCGATCATGCGGAGGACGGTCGTCTTGCCGCACCCCGACGGCCCGACGAAGACCGCGAACTCGCCGTCGGTGATGGTGAGGGACACGCCATCGACGGCCGCCGCCCCGCTCCCGTCGAAGCGCTTGGCGACGCCGTCGAGCCTAACGCTTCCCATGTCCCCTCCCGCGTCCCTCGGGGACGGTGGCCGAGACCGGGCGCCCGGGGACGAGCGCGACCGGGGCGGCGTCGCCCAGCTGCAACGCGACCGGCGGCCCCTCCTCGAGACGCGCCTCGCAGCGATACGTGCCGGGCGCCAGCGCCGGGCGCTCGATCGCGAGCGAGAAGCGTGAACGGCCAACGCGGATCCCGGCGAGCCGCGCCGACTCCCACCCGGGCGGGAGCAACGGGGCGACCGAGCAGCGGGCCGCAGGAGCGGAGGGCCGGATTCCCATCATGCCGTAGACAAGCGGTGAAATGACCATGGCCGCCGACCAGGCCTGGTCGGGACAGATACCGGCGGCGGCGCCGGTGTCGCCATCGAGCACCTCGTCGAAGGCCCCGCGACCGCGCGCGAAGGCGCACGAGGCCACGGCCGTGAGGTGCTGCCACCCCTCCTGGGCGCGCCCGCGCGCGAAGGCCGCGAGCGAGGCCCACCCGGTGTAGAGCGGCCACACGGCGCCGAAATGGTAGCCCCGCGGACGGTATCGCGCATCCCGGCGCCCGATCATCCGCACCCCCCAGGGGGCGGAGAAGTCTTCGGACGCGAGGGCGGCGAGGATGTCGTCGGCCGCGGGGTTCGTGTCGACGTGGAGGAGGATGGGGACGGCCGCCAGCGCCGTGAGGTCGCCGGCGGGGCGCCCCTCGGCGTCCAGCTGCAGCGCCACGCGTCCGGTGCGCGGGTCGCGCAGCCGGGCCTCGAAGGCGGCGGCCGCGCGCTCCGCGGCGACCTCGGAGCGCCGGGCGAGGGCGCCATCGCCCATCGTGCGGGCCAGCGGCGCCAGGCGTCGCGCCGCCTCGGTCCAGATGGCCGCCGTGTACGACGTCACGCCCCCGCCGCCCAACGGTCCCGACTCGACCCACCCGTGCCCCACGCCGGTGTTCTCGGGAAGGCCGTCGCCATCCCGGTCGTGCGAGAGGACGAAGGCGAACGCGGCGCGCACCGCATCCCAGCGGGCGCGCACGGTGTCCAGGTCGCCGGTCCAGTCGGCGTACTGCGCCACGAAGCGCAGCCAGAGCGGCGTTGCATCTGCGGCGTCGTAGTGGGCGACCCCGCTGGTCGAGACCTCGTGCGCCACCTTGCCGGTGACATCCGCGGTATCGGCGAGGAACTCGAGCGCGATGCGCGCCTCGTCGAACATCCCCGCGGCGAGGAGGGCGTCGCCACACCAGCAGGCGTCGCGCCCGAAGAACCAGGCATAGCCGGGGCGCGAGTCGCCCCATCCGGGGCGTGACGCGGCGTAGCCGGCGGCGAGCCCTCGGCCTACCCCCGGCGCCTCCACGACGAACGACGCGAGCCGTGCCGTCGCCCACTGCCACGCCCGGTCGAAGGTGGCGTCGGGAGTGGCGACGCGGAGGGTCGCGGCCAGGCGTGCGGCGTCACGCCGCGCCAGCGTGGCCGCGACGCGGGCGACGGGAGACGACGTGACGGGCGTGACCTGGGCAGCGGCCGGGGAAGCCGGCGGGGAAGCCGGCGGGGAGGCCGGCGGGGAAGCCAGCGGGGAAGCCGGCGGGGAAGCCGGGCGGGGAAGCCGGCGGGGAAGCCGGCGGGGAAGCGATCCGGCGCCAGGCGCGCTCCAGCGCGGCGGCGCCCTCGGTGGTGGCGACCACCGCCAGCCGCAATCCCCCGCCCCGCCGGCTGGTGACGACCATTCGAGGCGCGGTGGGCGACGGCTCGACCACGAGCGCGTCGGCCCCATCGACCGCCACGCGCGCGAACGTGCTCCCGTCGGCCCCGCGGACTGCCACGACTCCCGCCCCCGTTCCCGCCCCCCCGCGCGTGGCGACGCTCCCGTCCCGTCCCGCGTCCACGCCTCCGGCGGGGCCGGCGTCCGGCGCCACCGCACCCGCCACCAGGGGGTGCAAGGCATCGCCGGGCAAGGGCCACGCCAGCCGGAGCCGGAGCGAGGCCTCGAGCTGCAGCGCGGCGTGCGTACCGACTCCGTCAGGAACAATCTCGAGAACGATCGCCGCATGGTCGGGCGGCACGGCCACGACCTCGCGCCAGGCGGCGCCGTGCCCGTCCACCAGGTGCCGCTCGACCAGTCCCGGCGTCACGCGCACGGTGGTGGCACGCAGCGGGGCGCCATCGACGGTCGTGATCACCCCATCCGAGAGGACGCAGAGCGGGTGGACCCAGGCCTCGCGCACGCCCGACATTTCGTCGCCCACGACCAGGGCGTGCGGTGAGGCGAGGGTGAGCGGGGCGTCGGGAGCGGCGGCCCCCTCCAGCTGCAACGGCGCCGGCGCGAGGCGACCAGCCGGCGCCAGCGCGCACGGCGCCCCGATCCACGCCGCCGCCGCGCCGGCGCCCTCCGGAGCGCCGGCCTGCCGGGGCGCCATCCCGCCGCCGGCGGCGGGCGTCGCTCCCGCAGGGTGCGGCCAGGCACGTCGCACCGATCCCCGGCGGTCGCGCCGGGCATCGAGATAGGCGAGGGCGTTGACCAGCAGACGATCGCGCTGCGCGTCGAGCGCCTTGGCGCGGGCGGCGAGGCACACGTTCGCGCCCAGGCACAGGATTTCGCCCATCCCCAGTTCGAACTCCCACGCCACGGCGGTCGCGGTGTCCAGCTGCACGTAGGCCCGGTCGACCGCGAGCACGCGCCCCGCCGGCCAGACGGGCGCGCGGAAGCACGTCCGCGCGACGCGTTCGCCCTCGGTCGCCTCCCACGTGAAGGTTCCGCGCTGCAAGCCGTCGAAGAGCGGGTGCTCGCCCCACCCCTGCATCCCGCGGATGTGCGGGTAGTCCGGCCAGTCGCGGAAGCCGTCGCCCCACAGCGGGTCGCCCGCGTGGCGCCACTCCTCCGGCAGCTGCACCACCGGCAGCGGTCCGGGGGCACCGAGCGCGTGGGCGAGGGGGGGGGCGAGGAGCGTCAGGAGGAGGCGCCCGCCGCCCATAACGCGGGCGCCGAGCATCGTGCGCCACTCGGGCGTCAGGGTGGGGACGCCATCTCCCGCGTGACACCAGGGGAGCTCGTCGGGGGCGAGGGGCGACGCGGGGGGCGTCCCCGTCGATTCCACCCGTACCTCGTATCCCGCCCCGCGCGCCCACCCCACCGCCCTCTCCCCCTCGCGGTCGCCGCCCGGCGGGACGAGCACGACGAGGCGCATCAGCGGTGAATCACGATCGGCTCGCCCAGGCGCGCCATGCGCAGCTGATCGTTGGCAGTGACGGTGAGATAGCCGTTGTCGAGCCGCACGCCGAGTTCCACGTCACCCACCCACGCCCCCCGCAGCTCGAAGAAGTCGAGTTCCATCGGGAGGGGGTCGACGGTGATCGCCCGCTCGCTCACCCGGACACCGCAGGCGTACTGGATGATGAGATCCGCGACCCACGAGTGCTGGTAGTCGTCGATGCCGCGGTACACCGAGGCCGCGGCGGTGAACGGGTTGTAGTGCTCGAAGCAGTTGGGGCGCGCGAGGTCGCCGTCGTGGAACATCATGCGCACGTACTTGAGGAGGAACTGGCCCGCCGCCTCGCGCAACGCCGGGCGCGACGCATCCCCCCACTTTCCGAGTGCCTCCATCACGTGCGAGTTGGCCATCGGCCAGACGCGCCCGTTCCACGGGCAGACGTGGCGCTTCCCCTTCCACTCCGCGACGGCGCTGAAGTACGGGTCGTCGAGCGCCGACGACGGCACCGGATAGGGGGTCCAGAAGCGTTCCGGATCGAGGAGGTTGCGCTCGAGTCCCGGCAGGTGCGCTTCGGTGGCCAGGTCGGTGAAGTACGGGTAGAAGCAGACCGCCGCCGCGACGCCGGTCCGTGTCATGGTGCGCGGGTCGACGTCGGAGAACATCCCGCGGGCGGGATCCCACATCGTCCCGCGCACGGCGCTGGCGGTCCGTTCGGCGTATCCGTGCCAGCGCCCCGGGTCGGCCGGCGCTCCCGCGCGCGGCGCGATGCGCTCCAGGCAACGGAACAGCGCGTAGGCGTAGACGGTGACGTCGATCCCCTTCAGGCGGATGCGGTTCTCCCACCCGTAGGCGTCGGCGTGGGGATCCACCGCCTGGTAGCGCGACATGTACTCCTGGCCGGTCTCGTACTGGTCGACGACATCGATCATCCCCGTGCCGTCGGCATCGCGCGTGGCGACCAGCCATTCCGCATGGCGCGCGAGCGGGGCGTACATCTCGCGCACGAACGCGTCGTCCGGGCGCACCGCATCGAGCGCGAGCAACGCGTCCCCCCAGTTCGCGTGGTAGAAGTCGGTCCCCTGCAGGTGGTTCACGTAGATGCGGCCGTGCAATGCGCCATCGGGCTTCTGGTGGTCGAAGATCGTGCGGAGCACCCCGCGCGCGTGGGCGGGGTCGCGCAGCCAGCGCAGCTCACGCATGTGGCACTGCGCGCTGTAGGTGATCGGTTCGTGGAAGAAGCCGATCCCTTCGCACACGGTCGGCCACCGGTAGTTCCCCACCCCCGGCTGGATGCTGTTCAGCCAGAGGCCGTACCAGCGGTACCAGTAGTAGCGCTCCAGGTACGGATCGGAGCAGGCGAACGACGGCACCTGGGCGAAGAAGTCACGCCAGCGCCGGCGGCTGGCACGCGCCAGCGGCATCGTCGAGACGTGGCGCGCCGCGCCGACGGCGGCGACCGACATCGGCGTGGGCGACGCCGGCCGCGCCCGCCACGCAGGACGTCCTCCTGGGCCGCCAGACGCAAGGCGAAGGCGAAGGTGGCCTCGGTGGCGTTGGGGGCGAGCGCCTGGTGCACCGCGCCGTACATCAGCCCCGCGGGCGAGATCCCCTCCAGCCGCACCTCGCAGGGGAGCGCCTCGCCCTCCCACAACTCGGCGAACGGCGCCAGGCGCCAGTGCGGCTGCAACGCGCTCCGCTCGCTGAGTGTCGCCGACCAGCTCGTCGCCTCGCCGACGGCGGCCAGCTCGCAGCGCACCGCCAGCGGCACCTCGCGCCGGTCGGTGACGGTGCGGACCCACTGCAGCGCCCCGTCCCACCGCACGGCGCCCACGTCGAGGGGGGCGGTGTCCTGCGCCGTCCAGCCGACCGCGTGGAGCGAGACGGGTTCCGGCGCACGCACCGTCCACTCGCTCGCGAACACTCCACCGGGTTGCACCGTGCGAATCTCCGTGGCGCGCATCCCGCCGGGGAGGTCGTATTCCACGGTGAGGTCGGCCGGGGTCCAGCGGCGCCCCGTCGCCACCAGCGGGAGCTCTCGCCCCTCGTGGTCCAGGATGGTGACCGTGAAGAGCGGGGCGAGGGCGTACTGGTAGAATTGGGCCTCGTCCCAGAACCCGGGCGCGTCGAGCCACGCGGGGAATGGCGGCGCGAAGATGATCCCGTCGCCGCTTCCGAGGTACCACTTGTCGTGACGCGCCAGCGATTCGATGGGATCCATCGGGCCCCGCGATTTGTCGTTAGGTGAGCTTGGCGATCTCGGCGAGGATCTCGGCGTTGTCGCGCCGCTTGCCGGGGTGCTCCTCGACATGCGCCCAGCGCAGGATCCCCGCCTTGTCGACCAGGAAGTACGCGCGGTTGGCCACGAGGCGCTCGGGGAGCAACACGCCATAGGCGGTCGCCGCCTCGCGCCGGAAGTCGCTCAGCAGGTCGACCGGGAGCTCGTACTTGGCCTTGTATTCCCGCAGCGACGGCACCTGGTCGACGCTCACCGGAAAGACGGTCACGTCGAGCCCGGCGAACGCGTCGTAGTCGTCGCGGAAGGCGCACATCTCGGTGGTGCACGTCGAGGTGAAGGCGGCCGGGAAGAAGGCGAGGAGGACGTTTTGCCGGCCGCGGAACGACGAGAGGGTGACGACCTCACCCGCGGTGGAGGGGAGCGTGATGTCGGGCGCGACCTCGCCGACGGCGGGAACTCGCAGGGTGGCGCTGGATGGCATGCAGGGACTCGGCGGGAGGGTGGGCGAACGCGCCGGGAAGCTAGGCGTGCCCGGGCAGGCCGGCAAGCGAGGCGTGCGCCTGCACGATGTCGCGCACAGGATGTCGCGCGTAGGATGGCGCACACGATGTCGCATGCTCGATGTCGCGCGCTCGATGTCGCGCGCTCGATGTCGCGCGCTCGATGTCGCGTGCACGAGATCGCGTGCGCGGCGCCGTCGCGCGGGGTGGCATGGCGCGGAACGTCATGGCGCGGAACCCCGTGGCGCGGAACCCCGTGGCGCGGAACCCCATGGCGCAGAACGCCGTGGCGCAGCGGCGCGATCGTGCGGAGCCGCTACGGCGCGCGGCGCCCCGTCGCCGTGGTCAGACGCGCGGCATCGAGCGCCACGATCTCCAGCACGCGCGCAAAGCGCGCATCGCCGCGGAGCGCGTCGAGCGCCCAATCGCGATCGCCCAGCCCCAGGTAGACCTTCGCCATGGCCGGGTAGGCGCCGATCCGCCGGGTGTCACGCTGCAAGCCGGTGAGGATCGACCGGGCCTCCGACGCGCGACCGGCACGGGCAAGGGAGAAGCCTAACGCCCCCAGGACCTCGGGTGACTCGGCGTCGAGGCCGCGAATCGACTCCAGTTGGGCGATCGCCTCGGGATATCGCCCCGCCTGCAGCAGCACCGTGGCAAGGAGGAGGCGCGACGCCGCCGTGGTGGAGTCGCGGGCGATCGCGGCGCGCGCGGTGCCGATCGCCAGGTCGTAGCGCCGCTCGGCGGCCTGGGCGAGCGCGAGGTGGCGCGCCGAGGCCCCGGTCGGGTTGCGCCGGGCGGCCGCAGCCAGGATGCCCTCCGCTCGCCTGGCGTCGCCGTCGAGCATCGCGATGCGCGCGAGCCCGACGCGTGCCGTGACGTCGGTGGAGTCCAGGGCAAGGGCGCGCCGATAGGAAAGCTCCGCCTCGCGCCAACGCCACTCCATGCTGTGGATGCTCCCGAGCGCCGCGTGCGCGGCCGCCACCGTCGAGTCGAGTGCCAGGGCGCGCTGCGCCGCGAAGGTCGCCTTGTCGAGCGACTCGGCGCGCTCGGCATCGGAGGCCGCGGGGAGCTGCGCATAGCTCTGGGCGAGCTCCGCATACGCCCGGGCGAAGGCGGGGTCGCGCGCGACCGCCGACTCGAAGGCCGCCACCGCCTGCGGGAGCGACTCGTCCGTGCCACGCGACAGCTGATAGTGGCCGCGCAGGAAGTCGTTGTACGCATCAGGATCGCGAGCGCCGCTCACGTCGAGTCGAGCATCCGTGGCGACGTCGCTCCGCACCGCGGTCGCGATCTGCGAGGCGATGTCGGCTTGCACCGCCAGGAGGTCGCCGGCCGGTCGCTCGTACACCTCGGACCAGGCGCTGAAGCCATCGCTCGCCGTCACCAACCGCACGGCCACGCGGATGCGATCGCCGTTGCGCTGCACGGTTCCCTCCAGCAGGTAGGGGACGCCGAGCCTCCGGGCGACGTCGCCGACGGAGCCGCCCGCCGCCTGTGCCGCCTCGGCGGCGCTGCGCGAGGCAACCCGCAGCCCCGGAACGCGGGAGAGCGCGCCGGTGATCTCGTCCGTCATGCCGAGGGCGAGGTACGCGTCGCTGGAATCGGGGGAGACGCTGACCATCGGGAGGACGGCGACCCCGGGGGGGAGCGCGGCCGTGGTGGTGCCACCGCTCGCGGGCGGGGCCGGCGTGCGCCCGCGGAGCGCCAGCATCGCCCCGGCGATCACGACGACCGCCATCGCCCCGCCCGCCAGCCACCGGCGCGCGGGCCGCGAGGAGACACCGGAGAGCGACTTGACCGAAGCGGTCGAGACGGCGCCGCTCACCACCGCCGGGTCGTCGAGCACGGCGAGGATCGAGGCGGCGTCCTGCGGCCGGTGCGCCGGATCCTTCTCGAGACAGCGCATCACCAGGCGGACGAGCGCCGCCGGAGTCGTCGGACGCAGCCGCGCGAGCGGCTCGGGCGTCTCGACCAGGTGCGCCTGCATGATCTCGGTCACGCCGCGATCGGCGAACGGCGTGCGCCCGGCGAGCATCTCGTACGCCATCACGCCCAGGGCATAGAGATCGGCGCGGTGGTCCATCGTGGGGTCGCTCGCCACCTGCTCCGGCGCCATGTAGGCCGGGGTGCCTAACGAAATCCCGGCACTGGTCAGCGTGCCGTGCGGGTGCTCCTTGCGCGACCGGGCCGAGGCGACGGCCTTGGCGACCCCGAAGTCGGCCACGATGGCCGCGCCCCCCGCCAGGAGGACGTTGTCGGGCTTGATGTCGCGGTGCATCACCCCGCGTTCATGCGCGAACGCGAGCGCGCGCGCGACATCGCGCAGGATGCTGACCGTCATCGGGACCGAGAGCGCCCGCTCCGACACCAGCCGCGACCGCAGCGACTCGCCCTCGACGTACGGCATCACGAAGTACGGCAGCCCCTCCGCGTCGCCCGCGGCGATGACGCCGACGATGTTGGGGTGCTGGAGGTTCGCCGACATCAGCACCTCGCGCCGGAACCGCTCGCGCGACAGCCCCTCGGCGACGTCCTCGTGCAGGACTTTCACCACCACGTCGCGCGACAGCGAGCGCTGGTGGGCGAGGAAGACGCGGGACATTCCCCCGCCCCCCAGCTCCCGGTCGATGCGATAGGCGTCGCCAAGCGCACGCTGGAGGCGCTCGACGACCGAATCGACGGCCGAGGGGTGGTGGGGTGGGTTCGTCATGGGCTATCCCTTCGACACCCGTACGGAGCCAAGGGATTGCCGGTTCCTCGGAACGTGCTCCGCACCCGTCGCGTGCCGATCGCCACAAGTTGCCGTTCTCGACGGCAGGCGCAACTGGCGGCGCGCCCCGGCTGCCGGGCGCCCCCCTTCCGGTTTTCCCGCAGGGGAGATGAGGGACCCCCTGAATGCACCCGCGCCCCCCGATCGCGAAGATCGAGGGGCGCGGCGGAATGGAGCGGAGGGGAATCGAACCCCTGACCTCATGCTTGCAAAGCACGCGCTCTCCCAACTGAGCTACCGCCCCGCGCGCGTGGCATAATATATCCGTACCGACGCACCAGAGGAAACCGCAATGATCCCTGCTGGACACGCCCTCACCGTTCGCTGCCAATTCTGTCACACCTGGAACCGTGTCGACGCCCCCCGCGCGACCACCGAGCGCCCGAAGTGCGGGGAGTGCGGGCGCTTCATCCTCCTGGATCGCCCCTTCGCCCTGTACGAGGACACGTTCGCCCGGACCATCGCCGAGTCCGAACTCCCGGTCCTGGTCGACTTCTATGCCGACTGGTGCGGCCCGTGCAAGATGATGGCCCCCTCCGTCGACGAACTCGCGGCGAAGTACACCGGGCAGGCGCTGGTCGCCAAGCTGAACACCGACCTGGCGCAACAGACGTCGGCCTCCTTCGGCATCCGCGGGATCCCGACGACGATCGTGTTCAAGAGCGGAAAGGAGGTGGCCCGACAGAGCGGCGCCATCCCGCTGACCGCGCTGGAGGAACTGCTCCAACGGGCCATCCCGTCCGCTGCGTAGGTACCGGTCGGCAGCTGCATCGGGCAGGTGCCAGCCGACGATGCCGTGACGCTTCGCCTTCCCCGCTCCCACACGCCGATGCCAGACACTCCGCTCCCGCTCCCGCCCCCGCTCGAGCGACGCTCCTTCCTCACGAGACTGGGCGCGGGGGCCGCCGCCTTCTCCACCGCCCTGGGGCTCGGCGCGCGCGAGGGCTCGGCGCAGGGCGCCCCGCAACCCGCCAGGTGGCAGCCGGCGCGGCATCCGCAGGATGACTGGTTCGACCAGGTCCCGGGAAAGCATCGGTTCTTCTTCGATGCCACGTCGCCGAACGGCGCCGGCGAGGCGATCACCTTCGCGACGAACTACTACCTGGCCAACAAGGCGGGGTACGGTCTCGACGCCAGGGAGCTCGCGGTCGTGATCTGCCTGCGACACTGGGCCACGGCATTCGCCTTCGACGACGCCATCTGGGGCAAGTACGGCGTGCACCTGGCGGAACGTATCCGGTTCACGGACCCCAAGACGCAGGCGGCGCCGAAGACGAACGTCTACCTGGACGACAGCTACGGGATGCAGCTGCCGAACCGCGGGACGACGCTCGACGACATGATCGCCCGCGGGACGCATTTCGCGATCTGCGGGCTCGCCACGCGCGCCTTTGCCGGGATCATCGCGACCAAGGTCGGGGCGACGCCCGACGAGATCTTCGCCGAGTTGAACGCCGGGTTGATCGCGAACTCGCACATGACGGCGGCGGGGATCGTGGCGGTGAATCGGGCGCAGGAGCGGGGCTATTCCTTGCAGTACATTGGATAGGGGCAGAAGACGGGAAGACGAGAAGACGAGAAGATGAGAAGCGGGGGGGCGCCACTGGCGCCCCCCCGCTCTGCCGGTGACGGGGAGCGCCGAGCGCTCCTCGTCCCCTCGCCCTCCGTCCGCTACTCGTGCGCCGGGAGGGGCTCCATGGTGCGCGGGTCGACGGGCACCTGCATCTCGTCGCGATGCGGCGACGTCATCCACACCACGCGCATGCGCGGGAAGGCATCCATGAACTGCAGGTACACGTAGCCGAACAGGCCAAGGAAGCCGAGTGTCGTCCCGATCTCCCAGATGCCGAAGGGGACCGACGTGACGGTCTGGACGTAGATCGGCGGGTAGATCTCGAGGTACCGATGGATCCACATGCCGATCATCGTCGTCGCCGAGAAGAGCGCCATGGTCGGCATGTAGAGCTTGGGCGCCTTGCCCAGGAGGCCGAAGAACGGCGCCAGGAAGACCAGGAAGACGACCGAGACGCTCAGGCCGGTCCACGGCTGGATGAGGATGAGGCGCAGGCGATGCGTCTCCTCGGACCAGTTGCCGTACCAGATCACGAGGTACTGCGAGAAGGTCAGGTATCCCCAGAAGGCGGTGAAGGCGAAGCAGAGCTTGCCGACATCGTGGAGCTGGGTGTCGGTGATGACGTCGTGCGCCCCCATGAAGTCGCGCCACCAGCGCAGGAGGAGGGCGAACATCATCAGCATCACGAGCCAGCCGCCCATGAAGACCTGCCACCCGTACATCGTGCTCTGGAAGTGGTAGTCCATCGACATGGACAGGTCCCACGAGAGCATCGTCCAGCCGAAGCCGAAGGCGAGGGCGAGGAAGACGGCCAAGCGTCCCTGGAGCGAGTGGGTCGAGTGCATCTCGCGGCGCTCTTCCCCGAAGCCGCGGCGCATGCCGTCACGGATCCCCTTGGCCCACGAGGCGCCCCACTCCGGGAGGAGCCCCACGTCCACGCGCACCGATGTGTAGGTGTACCAGAGGCTGAGCGCGGTGATGATGCCGAAGACCAGGATCACGCGGAGCGTGAAGAAGGTCGGGTCGAGCCACTTCGCCTTCTCCGGGATCGTGATCGTCTCGTGCACCCACGGGAAGATGTGTCCCTTCCCGATGAAGAGCGTGAGGAGGAGGAGGACGAAGGCGACGGGGAGCCAGGCGACCATCCCTTCGACGAGGCGGATCACCGAACGCGACCAGCGCGCCGTGGTGATGCGCTGCACCGCGGCCAGCATCACCCCGGCCGACGCCGGGATGGTGAAGAAGAGCCAGTTGACGTGGAACGCCTGCCAGACGCGATCTTCGCCCATCACCGCGCCCGCGAGGAAGACGGCGAAGCCGACGGCCGCGAGGACCAGGGAGATCGTGCGCAGGTTCTTTGGCACCGGCTTGGCCTGGATCATCGCGACCAGGTCCTGCCGGGAGGGCGTATCTGCTCCGTGATGTGCGCTCACTCGTGTTCTCCCGTCTTCGCCGGTTCGCTCGAGGCGCCCGGCGTTCCGATGAGCCCCGGGGCCACGTGCGGCACCCAGCGGTTAGGACCAAGCGCGGTCGGTCCCGGGACCTTGTCGCCGTTGACCCCCGGCATCGCGAGGGGGCCGGTCGCGACCTGCACACCGGTCACCAGGCCTTGCAGGGCGCGCAGGTAGTTCACCACGTCCCAGCGGTCGGCTTCCTCGATGCGGTTGTACGACGGCATCAGGCCGCGGCCGTTGCGCATCATGCCGAAGATGTAGCCGTCGGTGCGATTCTTCGTCATGTCCAGGAGGAGGTTGAAGGGGGGGATGCCGTACCTGGTGGCCGCCCCCATGCCATCACCTTTCTCGCCGTGACAGACGGCGCAGTTGATCTCGTAGTACTTGTGCCCGTTGGCCAGCGACGCCTCGGTCACCGGGGTCGGGTTCTGCGCCAGCGCCCCGATCGTGTCGATCTGGAACGGGAGGCTGGCATAGGACACCTGCATGGCGCTCACCGCGGTCCCGGTGCGCGGCACCGATCCCTGCGGCGCGCCACGCACCGACTTGAGGATCGAATCCTGCTCCCAGGTGGTCACCATCGGCTGGCGCTTGAAGTCGGTGAACCACTCGCACGCCGTGAGCGAGAGGACCGCCGGCGCGATGAGCGCGAAGCGTCGGACGGTGGGCATGATTCGGCGCGTCATCTCGTCTTTCCGTCTGCGCGACGTCCCGTCTGCTCGACGCATCATGACTCGGTCCTCACGTCGACGGCACCGTGGGCGCGCAGCGTCTCCTCGGCCTCCTTGAGCCGTTCGGGCGCCGCCTGTACGTAGATGCCATAGTCGCCGTGCGTGAAGCGCGGGTCGAAGCCCACCGTGGCGGTGATCTTCGGGATGCGCGAGTTGATGAACATGGCGGCCACGGTCGACAGGGCCCCGACGAGCACCATGACTTCGAAGCCGATGATGGTGTACGGGATCCAGCTGGCGATGGCCTTGCCGCCCACGACGAGCGGCCAGTACTCCGAGGTCCACACGGCGATCCAGTAGCCGAAGGTCACGCCGATCAATCCGCCGATCAGGGTGAAGCGGCGCACGGGACTCATCGGCGCGGCCACCGCGTGCTCGATCTCGTGCCGTGGCGCGGGCGTGTAGACGGTGAACTCGTACTTCTTCTTCTTCAGCGCTTCGATCGCGTCGCAGGTCGCGTCGATCTCACGAAACGCTGCCACAAGTCCGCGTCGCATCAGTCGAATTCTCCCGGCGTCTCGGTGCCGTAGGGGAGGTGATGCCCGCTGGCGTCGATCCCGTGCCCGCGCGCATGGGCGCGCAGCTTGGGCGGGACGATTTCCTTCACCTCGGCGATCGCCACCACGGGGAGCTGCTTGATGAAGAGGAGGAACCACATGAAGAACCACCCGAACGACCCGACGAGGATCGCGACGTCGACCCAGCTCGGCGCGTAGTGCCCCCACTGCCAGGGCTCGAACTCGTGCGAGAGCGACGGGACGATGATCACGAACCGCTCGAACCACATCCCGATGTTGATGAAGATCGAGAGGATGAAGAGCCAGGTCGGGTTGCGGCGCAGCTTCTGCGAGAAGAGCGAGAGCGGGAAGATCATGTTGCAGGTCAGCATGATCCACGCGGCCCACCACCATTCGCCGAAGACGCGATTCCAGAAGTAGTCCTGCTCCACCGCCACGCCGGAGTACCACGCGACCCAGAACTCGATCAGGTACGCGCACCCGACCACCATCGACGTGAAGAGGGCCAGCTTGGCCGCCGCGTCGAGGTGGTTGATGGTGACGTAGTGCTCGAGCTTGAAGAACTTCCGGATGGGGATGATGATCGTGAACACCATCCCGATGCCCGAGAAGATGGCGCCGGCCACGAAGTACGGCGGGAAGATCGTGGCGTGCCATCCGGGCGTGAGCGCCATGGCGAAGTCGAACGACACGACCGAGTGGACCGAGAGCACCAGCGGCGTGGAGAAGGCCGCCAGGAACAGGTACATCTTCATGAAGTGGCGCCACTCCGGCTCCGAGTTCCGCCACCCCAGCGACAGCACGGCCAGGATCCGCTTGCGCACCGGGTTCGTCTCGCGGTCGCGCAGCACCGCGATGTCCGGGATGAGCCCCACGTACAGGAAGGTCGCGGAGACCGTGAGGTAGGTGAGGATCGCGAAGACGTCCCACACCAGCGGCGACTTGAAGTTCGGCCAGATGAGGCGCCAGTTGGGATAGGGGACCAGCCAGAAGAACTTCCACGGCCGCCCGATGTGGATGATCGGGAAGAGGCCGGCCGTCATGACCGCGAAGACCGTCATCGCCTCCGCGCATCGGTAGATCGTGGTGCGGAAGCCGGCGCGGAAGAGGAAGAGGATCGCCGAGATGAGCGTCCCGGCGTGGCCGATGCCGACCCAGAAGACGAAGGTGATGATGTAGACCCCCCACATCACCGGCGGGGCGTAGCCCGCGTTCCCGAGTCCCCAGTAGATCTGGTAGATCCACGCCGCGGCGCCGACGAGGAAGAGCGCGATCGCGATGCCCAGCGCGCCGAACCAGCCGGCGCTTGGCTTGAGCGTCCCGATGATCTCGTTGTCGACCTGCTCGTAGTCCCGGACCCCCGGGAGCTGCACGTTGGCCGAGGCGACGTTCGGCCGGAGCGGTTCGGCGAAGGTTGCCATCAGTTGGCTCCTCCCGCCGGATGATTGACGCGCTTCAAGTAAACCACCGCGGTGTAGGTACTGAGTTCCTCGAACACGTGGTAGCCGCGTGCATCCTTGGCCAGCTTGGCCACCGACCAGTTGTCGTCGGCCGCGTCACCGAAGACGATCGCCTTCGACGGGCACGCCTGGGCGCAGGCCGTCGTGAACTCGTCGGGCTTGAGTTCGCGCCCCTCGAGCTTGGCCAGGTTCTCGGCCTCGCGGATGCGCTGCACGCAGAAGGAGCACTTCTCCATGACGCCCTTGCCGCGCACGGTGACGTCCGGGTTGAGCTGCAGGTGCAACGGCTCGGGGAAGGCGTACTGGCGCCGCTCCTTCTCCCCGTACCCGTGCCAGTTGTAGTAGCGCACCTTGTACGGGCAGCCGTTGGAGCAGTAACGCGTCCCGACGCAGCGGTTGTAGACCTGGACGTTGAGCCCGTCGGGCGAGTGATAGGTCGCGTACACCGGACAGACCGGCTCGCACGGGGCGTTGCCGCAGTGCTGGCACATCATCGGGACGAAGCGCGCCTCGAAGTCGCTCAAGCCGTCCTCGCCCCCCTCGAAGTAGCGCTCGATGCGCAGCCAGCTCATCTCGCGCCCCTTCAGGATGTTGGCCCCCGGGCGCGTATCCCAGGCGCTGTCGTCGCTCGCCGAACCCGGACGGAGCGACCGTCCCTGCCAGCGCGCCCCGACCGTCGGGATGTTGTTCTCGGCGTAGCACGCCGTGACGCACGCCGAGCAGCCGGTGCACCGCGCGAGGTCGATGGTCATCGCCCAGCGGCGCTTGGCCATCCCGCTCCAGTGGTCCGGCGCATACATCCCGTGATCCTTCGCCGTGGAGTCGGCGAGGTCACCCTGGGCGTCCGCGGCCACCGGCGACCGCAGGCCGGGGAGGAACTCGTGGTTGGCGTCGCCCGGGAAGGCGTGCTGCTCCTCCTTGAAGCGGCCGGCCACCAGGTCGGCGACGGTGATCGCCTGCGCGATCCCGCGCCCGTGCTGGCGCGCCGACCCCTCGGTGGTGACGAGGTCCGAGCGGGCCCCCGCCTTGCTCACCCTCGCCTTGAACTGCGTGAGCGCCAGCGCCCCCGCACCATTCCAGGTGGCGCCTAACGCATCGAGGGCGTTGATCCCGAGGTCCTTCGCGTAGCGCCCGTATCCCGTGTGCCCCTGCCCCAGCGCGACACCAACGGTATCCTGCCGGATGCCGAGGTACGGGAAGGCCGGCGCGGTGATGCTCCCCGCCGCCGTCTGCACCGTGACGTGATCGCCGGCGGCGACGCCGAGCTTGCGCGCCGTGAGCGGGTGGATCTCGATCCACGACTGCCACAGCACCTTGGAGACGGGGTCGGGGAGCTCCTGCAGCCACGGCTTGTTGGCCCCGGCGCCAGTGCCGAGCACGGCGTGCGGATACACCACGAGGAAGTAGTCGCCGTCGCCGCCGATCGGCGCCGGTGCGGCCGGTGCGAGCGCCGGCCTGGCCGCCGCATCGCGCTGCGGCAGCGTGCCGTTGGCCATGCCCGTGGCCAGCGCCTGCGTGAAGGCGGCGGCGCCGCCCGGGAAACGGCTGACGAGGTAGTCGCGATACGTCTTCCACGCGAAGCGCCCGGCGATGGCCGGGTCCCCCTGCGCGAGCTGGAGCAGGACGTCGGCGGTGGCGCGCGTGTCGAAGATGCGCTCCATCACCGGCTGCTGCAGCGAGATCACGCCCGGCTTCGCCTCGGCGTCGCCCCACGACTCGAGCGCGTGGTCTCCCGGGAGGACCAGGTCGCACAGCTCCGACGTCTCATCGGGATAGCTCGAGAACGAAACCTTGAACGGGACCTTGGCCAGCGCCTCGGCGAACTTGACCGACTTGGGCGTGTCGTAGGCGGGGTTGGCGCCGCGCACGAAGAGGAGCGCGACGTTCCCCGCATTGGCCGCCTCGGCGATGGCGGCCATCCGCTGGGCACCGACGGCGCCGTTGTAGCCGCCCATCGGCTCGCCCGGCTTGACCGTGACGCCGACGTTGCCGGCCGCCTTGTTGATGTCGGCGGCGAGGGTCGCCACGACGCCGGCGTTCGGCGTGGAGACGCCCGAGAGGACGAGGCTGGGGCGTGCGCCCTTGAGCGCGTCGGCGAGGCGCTGGAGCGTGGCCTCGGTGACGCCGCTGGCGGCTGCCGCCTCGGCGATCGTGGCGCCCCCAGCGCCGCCGACCGCCCCCAGCAGCGCCCGGGCAATGACTTCCTCGCTTCCCGGGGTGCAGGCGATCCACTCGTCGGCGTTGAGGCCGGTGAGCGAGCGGCGCGGGCCGACGTAGACGAAGCGCGGGGCATGCTGCAGCCGGGCCCGCGCATCGGCGAACGCCAGCTGCATCGGGACCGAGGCGTCGCGCCCGTCCAGGAAGTCCGCGCCCAACGAGACGACCAGCGACGCCGCCGCCATGTCGATGCCGGGCATGGCGACGCCATAGGCCGCGGTGTTGGCCGCGCGCAGGGCCAGGTCGGCGCCGCTGTCGTACTGGTCGTGCGCCGGGAAGCCGAAGGCGCCCAGCCACTGGTCGAGGAAGACGCCGAAGGTCCCCGAGGCGTGCTCGTCGATGAAGACGACGTTCTGCCCCTGTCCCCTGGCGCGCACCTCCCCGAGCTTCTGGCCCAGGAGGGCGATCGCCTTGTCCCACGTGGTGGGGACGAGCTTCCCTCCCTCGCGCACCATCGGCTGCCGGTAGCGATCGGGGTTGTACAACCCCTGCAGCGCCGCCTGGCCACGCGCGCACAGCGCGCCGCGGTTGACCGGGTGCTCGGGATTCCCCTCGAGCTTGATGGCGCGCCCGTCGCGGACCTCGGCGACCACGCCGCACCCCGCCGCGCACTCACGGCAGGTGGTGCTGTAGTAGGTCGAGACGCCCGGGACCGTCTGGTCGGGGGAGACCAGGTACGGGATGAGCTTCTCGACCTTCTCCTGGCTACATCCGATGGTGGTGGTCACGGCGCTGGCGGCGCCGAGAACCTTGAGGAACTCGCGGCGCTTGACGCCCGCGGACCCCGATGACTGGCTCATGCAGTGCTTCCTCGATCGTCGAGACGGACCGCGGCGCTTGGGACCCGATTCGTTAGGCCCGGCATCCGCGGCGGCGGCGAAGCTTCCAGGTCAGTAGTGGCAGATGGCGCAGTCGTACCGCGCCTTCTTCGGTTCCACATTGGCGGCCGCCCTGGCCCCCACCGTGTCGCCGGCCGCCAGCAGTCCATCACTCAGCTTGTAGCCCTTCACGTGACAGTTCACGCACCACCCCATGTTGAGCGAGGCGTTCTGCGACACCTGGGCCATCTCCTGCACCGCCCCGTGGCACGTCTGGCAGGTGACCCCGGCGCTCACGTGGCGCATGTGCGGGAAGCGCACGTACTCCGGGAGCTTGTGAATGCGCACCCACGGAATCGCCTTCCACTTGTCGACCTGCGCCGGGGGGGCGAAGGTCTGCAACGTCTTGATCGGCTCGCTCACGCGGGCCGGCTTGCCATCCATGGCCGGGCGGTTCGGCCCCACCACCGTGTGGCACCCCATGCAGGTCCCGACGGCCGGGAGCCCCGGGTCGGGCGACTTGTTGGCGCTGTAGTGGCAGTACAGGCAGTTCATCCCGAGGGTCTTCACGTGCACGGGATGCGGGAATGCGATGGGCTGCACCGGGGCGAAGCCCTGCGACGACGATGCGCCGCTATAGGCCGACAGAAGGGTCGCCGCCGTGGCAATGGCGAAGAACGCCGGGATCAGCGCCCACTTGCGCCTGCTCGTCATCGAGTCGTGAGGTGGGAGGGAAACCGAGTGATTGATTCGGGCTTGTGAATGATTTCACAAGATCCCGAAACAGCGGCGAAAAATGAACACCGGTCAAGCGAGTCGCAAGAGTGACGCATCGCCCAGCGCGACGCCAGCCACATCGGCCGGGAGCAACGCCAGATTCGCACGCGCGCCCTGCGTCAATCGCAGCGGCCACATCGTCCCGTACACGAAGCGCGCTGACCCCACGGTGCGGAACAGCTGCGCGAGCTCGTCGGTGGGCGGCCCCCAGATCCAACTGAAATCGTAGAAGACGTGCTCCCGCTCGGCGGGCGTCAGTCCCCAGTGCACTTCCTCGACGAGCTCGCGCGACGGCGCCGTCACCACCAGGGGGCCCGCTCCCCCGCTCCGCGCCAGCGCCCGCACGTGTGCGGCCGAGAGGTCGGGGGTCGCGTCGAGCGGGTGGCGCTGGCGCACGTCCTCGAAACGCACCGTCAGGACGAGCGCACGCCCCGCGCCGGCGCACGCCTCGGCGAGCGCCGCCAGGCGCTCGTCGCCCGGGGCCATTCCCCAGAGCTGCGGGTAGGCGCGGATGGCCGGGACGCCGGCGTCGACCAGCCTGCCTAACGACTCGCGCCACCCCGGCCAGTCGGGGCGCACCACCGGCGCGGGGCGCAGCACCGCCGCGTGCGGCGCCAGCGCCCGCAACAGCTCGGCGTTGCCCGGCGCCGGGTCGCGGTGGAAGGCCGTCGGGAGGTGCCCCACCCATGCCTGCGCCACCCCCTCCCGCGCCAGGACCCGGACGAGGACCTCGGGGTCGGGATGCGGGACGTGACGGAAGGGATACCCGCCGATGAAGGTGTTGACGTCGAGCCGGACGGGCGACGACGGGTGCGGGACGGGGGCAGCGGCCGCCGCGTTAGGCATGGGCGAGCTCCGACAGGCCGGGGAAGGCATGGGCCGGGAAGATCCGCGCGGCGTTGCGCCAGCGGACGTCCTGCAGGGCGTCGTCGGAGAGGCCGACCACCTCCAGCGCCCAGAGCTTGGCGAGCCCCGTGCAGAGGGTGATGTCGGCCCCCCACAGCAGCCGTCGGGGACCCACGGCCGCCAGGGCGTCGTCGAGCATCCCCCGGTCGATCCCGCTCCCCGAGAGGTCGAGGAAGATGTTGGGGACGTCGCGCACCGCCGCGAAGGTGTGTGCGTAGTCGCCCCCGCCGCCGATGTGGGCGAGGATGAAGGGGACCGTCGGGAATCGTTGCGCGAGCACGGCAAGGTCGTCCCCGTCCGAGATGTCCTGCGAGGGCCAGTGCCGGCGACGGTGCTGCCAGATGTGATGCAGGACGGGCAGGCCGTGCGTGCGCGCCCGATCGACGACCGGGACGAGGAGGGGATCGTCGCAGCGCCGCGCGGCGGCGAGCTTGAGCCCCACCGCCCCGCGCGCGACACAGCGGTCGATCTCGCCCACCGCGAACTCGGAGTCGTTGGGATTGACGGCGACGTACGCGCGCACGCGATCGGGGTGCGCGCGCTGCATGGCCAGGGCGAAGTCGTTGGCCGGGCGCGTATCGTCGGGCGACTGGAAGTAGGTCGGCGACCGGCGCCCCCACGTGCCGAGCACCGAGGCCACGTGCCAGGAGATCCCGATGCGATCGCCGGCCGCCAGGCGGCTGGCGTTGAGCTCCGCCCAGTCGGGGCGCGCTCCCTCGCGGTGGAAGAAGTGCGCGTGCACGTCGATCAGCGCCGCCGGGCCACCCAACGCCGGGGCGCCCGGGCGCGCCGCCGGGGGGCCCGGGGCGACGTCACCAGTCACGATGCCTCCCCCTCGAGCACCTCGACCAGCGCGGTGCTCGCCACCCGCTCGACGTCGAGGAGGATCTCGTCCTCGTCGTGCGCCATGGCGGCGTAATTGTACGCGCCACGCTTGAACAGGACGCCGCCCAGGGCTGCCCGCTCGAGGAAGCGCAGCTGGCGGCCGGCGTCCGCGAACTCGACGCTCCACATCGGGTCGATCCCCGTCACCTGCACGCCATCCACGCCGCTCGCGTCGACCGCGGCCGCGACGCTCTCGCGCATCTGCTTCCCCACGCGCCACAGCGTCGCGCAGACGTCGGTCTCGGCGTAGATGTCGAGGACCGCCCCTGCCGCCGCGAGCCCGACCGCCTCGCCCGCCAGCGTCGCCGAGATCCACGTGCGCTCGGCAGCCTCCATGACCGCGGCGCGGCCGGCCACGGCCGCGATCGGGAATCCGTTGGCCATGGCCTTGCCGAACACCGCCAGGTCGGGCACGACCCCGCCGTGCTCCTGGTATCCGCCAGGCGCAATGCGGAACCCCGTCTTGAGCTCGTCGAAGACGAGCACCGCACCCGCCTCGTCGCACAGCCGGCGCGCGGTGGCGGCCCACTCGGGCGACGGGAAGCCACCGATGACCGGTTCGAGGACGATCGCGGCAAGGGAGGAGCCGGCGCGCCGTGCCGCGCGCTCGAGGGCGGGCACGTCGTCGAACGGAACGGCGACGAAGTCGGCGTGCGCTCCCGCCGGGACTCCCGCGCTGTCGCTCCACCAGTCCTGCCAGCCGAAGTAGCCGCACCCCACCACGGTGGCGCGCGCCGTCGCCGTGCGGGCGATGCGCACGGCGGCGGCGACCGCTTCTCCCCCCGACTTCAGGAACCGGACCTGCTCGGCGCACGGGATGATCTCGCAGAGACGCTCGGCCACCTCGACCTCCGCCGTGCTCGCGAGGCCGCTGACGTTGCCGTTGGCCACGGCGGCCAGCACCGCCCGGCTGACGGCCTCGTCGCCGTACCCGATGGCGACCGACCCCAACGCCATGGTGCAGTCGATGAGCGATCGCCCGGAGGGGGTGGCGACGCGGCACCCCTGCGCCGAGGTGAAGTGGGCGGGGCCGATCGTCGACCCCGGGCCGTAGAGCGCGGCCGGGCGCTTGCTCCCGGTCGACGTCCCGCCCGGGATGACGACCGCCGCCCGGTCTCGCCAGTCGAGGTCGATGCCGTCCGCATCGAGCGCCTCTTCGGGAGCGACGTCGAGCTCCTCCTCGCCCTCGGGTTCATCGGGAGGCGGCGGCGGCGCATCGTCGGAGCCGCGGCCGAACAGGCGCTTGAACGGCATGATCAGGGAGGGAGGAGGTGAGATGCGGGGGGGGCGAACGGCGTCAGGCGAAGTGGGTCACACGATCATGCATCGGGCGGCGGCGCGGCGTCACCACCGAGCGCCGGGGCGACCGACTCGCTCCCCGCCGCCCCCTGGCGACGGATGCGATCCATCGTGCGCACGACCTCGATGTTCATGGCCCGCAGGAGCTCGATTTCGCGGGCATCCGGCGCGGCGCGGAAGTAGAGCGAGCGGATGCTCCGCATGATGTGGTCCCGAAAACGCGTCTTGAAGAAGTCGATCGCCGCCAGCGCGCGCTCGACATCCTGGAAGAGGCGCTCGAACTGCTCGGCACTGGCGGGGGGCGCATCGTGCCGGGGCGGCGCCACGACGCGCGTCGCGTCACCGGCCGCCAGATGCAACTCGTACAGCGCCACCAGCACGGCCTGGGCGAGGTTGAGCGAGGCGTGCGCCGTGGTGGGGATCGTGACCAGCGTGTGCGCCCGGTCGAGCGCCTCGTTCGGCAGGCCGTGGTCCTCGCGGCCGAAGAGGACCGCCACCGGTCCGTCGGGGACCTTCTCCAGGAGCCTGGTCGCCATCGTGCGCGGCAAGGCGAGGTCCCACTTGTGGCGGCGCCGGCGTGCGGTGAAGGCGGCCACGTGCACGCAATCCGCGAGGGCCTCATCCAGCGAATCGACCGTCCGGATGCGCTCGATGACATCGTAGGTGTCGTGGGCGATGCCCTCGAGGCGATAGGCGGTGACCTCCACCGGGCGCACGAGGACGAGGTCCCGCACCCCCATGTTCTTCATCGCGCGCACGGTGGCGGCGATGTTGACGGGGTCCTGCGGTTCGAAGAGCACCACGCGGACGTGGTGAAGGAGCGATTCAGTCATCGATGAGTTCGAACACGAAGGCGCGGTCGGCGTCCTGCCGGTCGCCGCGCAAGTAGATCCATTCCCCCTCGCCGCCGGAGAGGACGAGCTGTCCCCGCCGGCGTTCGCGACCGGGTGAAATCTCGTTGATGATGACGTCGAGGGTGAAGCCTTGCGACGGCGCGACCACGACGGCGGTCCGCGGAATGGTGGCCCGGAGCGACCACCCGGTCGACGTTAGGCGCGCCGAGGCGTCGAGGGTGGCCGGGGGGCCGAAGGCGGCCCGTGGCGTCACGCGGACCTTCCCCCTCCCCCCTTCGGGGACGAGGATCCACGAGTAATAGCGGGCGCGCCCATGGAGGGCGCCGAGGTACAGCTGGACGCCATCCGAGTTGATGTCGGGGTGTTCGTTGTCGAGCGGGTTCTCGTCGCGCCGGGGGGCAAAGTCGGGGGAGGGATCGGGGACCCTGATGTCGACCACGATCCGGTCGCCGGTCGCGGCCACCGCGACGTCCGCCGTCGGGCGCCCGGCCGCCTCCCAATCCTGCTCCGAACGGCGGTAGTGATCGCGCCCGAGACGGAACGTGGCCACGCCTGGAGCGCCACGCGCGTCGGCGAACGACGTCAGGAGTTGGTCGAGCGTCCCCGCCTCGGCTGGGAGGTGATGGGTGGGGCGAAGGGTGAACATCGCTCTTCCATCGGCCCGATGGCCGGCGGCACGCGTGCCGCCTTCCGCGGCGGGCGGCGGGGCGCCGTCGGCTGCCGAAGGGGCGTCGGACGGGAGCGCCTGCCCGGCCGTCGCCTCCTCCTGGGCGGGGGCGAGGGCGAAGGCGTGGGCGACGGTGGCGCCATCCGCTGCGACGACGATCCGCCACTCCCCCCCGCCGTCTCCCTCGAGACGCCGGTGCTCGTGCCGCGCCCCGTTCGACAGCAGCACGACGGCGGCGGCGCCGTCGAGTGATGCCGACGCCACCTCCCCACGCCACGACCACACGCTGCGAATGCACCCCTCGCTCGCGCGGGCGCGCAGGCACAGGAAGCGCCGGGGACCTTCGCCGGGCGGCCCCGGGGCCACGCATCGCCACCACTCGTGCGGCGCCTCCGCGTGCGTCCAGAGCCTCACCGCGGCCGCGCCAGCGTGCGCCTCGAAGGCGCGCTGCCCCGAGCCGGGGAGGTACTCGGCGCTCGTCACGAAATCGAAGCCATCCTCCTGCCCCTTCCCTCCGGCCAGCGTCGCCTCGCCCCATCGCGCCGCGCCGTCCATTTCCGCGTCCACGTGCATCGGGAGGTCGAAGGTGATGATCCGATCGGCGTGCCACCGCACCTCGTCGAGCAGGTACGGTTCCATCGCCACGACGGTGCGCTGCACCACCACCCCCGGGGCGATGGTGGCGCGCGCCGCGACGATGCCGCCGGCGCCGGGGCGCTCGTCCCAGGCCGACAGTTCGCCGGAGTTGCGCCACTGCGAGCGCCCTTCGGCCAGGGGCGCGTTGTGCGCCAGCGTGCTGCGGTACCAGTGCAGCGTGGGGTCCACGTACGACCCCGTCCCCACGTCCTCGAGAATCCGGGCATCCCCGACGACGAGCCAGAGGTTGAGGCGATCCGGGTGACCGTGCCCGCCGCCCGACTCGCCATAGTCGAGGGCGATGAAGGTGCGGGCATCGTCGCGCCGGAAGACCGCGATCCCCTGCCCCGCCAGGTGCACGGACTCGGCCGGGCGGGCGGCGAGCCGGGGGAGCGCACCGCGCGCGAACAGGAGCGACTTCCACCCTAACGAGGCACGCGTCAGGCGGACGGGTGCGACATTGCGCTCGGCGTCGGCGGTCGAGCGCGCCCGCCCGGTGTCGCCCTCCGGCGCGGGCCCACCGTACAGCGCGGCCAGGGCCGCGAGCAGCCGGGGGTCATCACCGCGGGCCACGCCCAGTTCGCAACTCTCGGCGATCCGCCACTGCCGGAGCGAGACGCGGTACTGCGAGTCGCGCCGCGACGGGAAGGTGAAGTCGGGGAGCGCCGTGGCGAACGGGGTGGCAAAGGCCTCGGCGAACCGCCGGCGCCCCTCCTCGGGGAGCGGCGCCCCCAGGGCCTCGGCGATCGTGACGCCGTACCAGAGCCCGCGATGCGCGAACAGGTGGTAATTCTCGCCCTCGTACCAGGTCCCGTCGGCAAGCAGGGCGGTGGTGAGCTGCGCCGCCACCCCCGAGCCGCCGTGGATGGCGCGCGCCACCAGGGTGTCGTCGCCGAGGAGTGCGCCGGCCGCCGCCAACGCGGCGTTGTTGTAGGCCTGGCGGTTCGACATCCCCTCGTCGTACGAGGCAATGAGCGCGGCGCTGGGGCGGACGAGCCGCTCGCGCACCTCGTCGCCCAGCGCGCCGCGCCCCCCCTGCACTTCGAGGAGGTCGAGCGCGATCGCCAGCTGCAGGAGCCAGATCGACTCGAGGTACGTGGAGAAGAACGGGCGCGTGGGGCCGAGGACGTTGTCGCGATTCGGGTAGTCGTCGTATCGAGCGGCGTAGCCGAGGAGGATGTCGCGGGCCAGCGCGCCGGCGGCGGGGTCCCCGGTCAGCGCATGCAGCGAGGCCGCGTGCACGGCGCGCTCGGCGAGCCAGAGCTGGTAGTTCATGATCCACCAGCGATAGTGCTCCTCCTCGCGATACGCCTCGTGGCACTCGGGACAGCGATGCGCGCGGGGCGACGCGGGGTCGAAGTCGAGCAGGACGCCGTGCCGGGGGCAGCGCCCCCCGACCCGCGTCAGGCGCGCCTTCTCGGCCGGGATCCACGGCGCGCCGGTGCCGAGCAGCGGCGCCAGGTCGCCGCGCAGCGACTGCGCGAGCGACGCGAGCGGACCGAGCGCCAGCGGGCGACGGTCCGCGAGGGCGACTGGCGACAGGAGGAGCGTCATGGCGCGCCGCCGCCGTGGGCGATCGTCCAGTCGTGCAGCGTGGCGAGCTCGCCGCGGAGGTCGAACCGGACGCCGCGCAGCCGCCGGTTCACCCCCTGGACGCCGCGCGCATGGTAAAGCCAGGCCACGGGGGCGGCCGCGTCGAGGCGACGCTGTACGTCGTCCCACGCGGCACGGAGCGACGCCTCGTCGCTGGCGGAGCGCGTCGCGGCGAAGGCGGCATCCAGCGCACGATCGTGATACCCCGCGTAGTCAAGCGCCCCGCCGCGCTGGGCGCCGTCGAACATCCCGGCCAGGTGCCCGAGCGCGAGGTCTCCGGGGATGCCGGTGACGAGCGCATCGAAGCGCTTGGTCGCCGCGCGCGCTTCCACCAGGAAGGCGCCAAGCTCCAGCTGGCGGATCTCGACGGCGATGCCGACGCGGCGCAGGTCACCCTGCACGAGCTGCTCGAGGGCGTTGTCACCACTCCCGACGGTGAGGAGCGTGACGCGCAAGGGAATGGCGTCGCGCACGCGCACGCCGTCGGGGGCCAGGCGCCACCCCGCGGCGTCGAGCGCTCGCTCGGCCCCTTGCGGGTCGGGGGGTGGCGCGTGCCGTGCACCGCCAGCCGCAAGGGGGTGCTCCGGGGGGACGGGCGACGTGGCCGGCGTCCCGAACCCGGCGAGGGCGACCTGCACGATGCGCTCGCGGTCGATGGCGGCGCTCACGGCCCGCCTGACACGCACGTCGTCGAACGGCGGACGCGTGGTGTTGAAGACCAGGGCGTAGGAGAAGGTGACCGGGTACGACCGGACGGCGAGCGTGGGGTCGCGGGCGACGAGCGGAGCCATGGTCGGGCTGATCCCGGCCATGTCGAGGTCACCGCTCACGAGCCCGGCGAACTTGGTGGTCGGCTCGTCGACGACGGCGACGACGAGCCGCCCGATGCGCGGCGCCCCGCCCATCGACGCGGGGAAGTCCGGGTTGCGGTCGAAGATCCATCGCTCGCCGGCTCGCCGCTGGCGAAACACGAAGGGACCGTTGCCCAACGGAGCGGTGGCGAAGGCATCGCGCCGGAAGGCGTCGCGCTTGACCCCCGCCAGCCGGTGCGCGGGAACGATGGGGAGCTCCGCCAGGACCGCCGGCACCCCGGCGAGGGGGCGCCGGGCGATGAGCGTGATCGTCGAGTCGTCGAGGACCTCGACCCGCTCGAGCCACTCCAGGTCGGGCGCGCGCGGCGACGCGGTGGCCGGGTCGCGCGCCGCCTCGAGGGTGAAGGCGACATCGCGGGCAGTGGTCGGGGTCCCGTCGTGCCAGCGCAGGGTGCGCTCGAGGGTGAAGGTCAGGGCCCGACGGTCGCGGCTCCATCGCCAGTGCCGGGCGAAGTAGGGGATGGGACGCAACGCCGAGTCGACCTGCGTGAGGGTGACGAAGAGCGCGAAGCGTTGCACCTGACGCGCCATCGGGTGAACGGTGACCAGCGGGTTCGCCGACTCGAGGTCGGCGCCCGAGGCCAGCACGACCACGTCCCCCGGCGCCGCCGGCAGGCGATCGGCGGCCGGAGCGCAGGCCGCCGGCACGGCGGCGGCGAGCGCGGGGAGCGCCGCGAGCGCACGCAGCAGCCATCGGCGACGGGGCGTTGACGCGGGCGATGCGCACCACATTATGACGGCGTGCGCACGCTCATCCAACGTGGCGTCGAGGCGCTGCTGCTGTTCTGGCTCGTCGTCTCGCTCACCTTCCTCGTCGTCCACCTCGCTCCAGGGGATGCGGCCGACCTCCTCGTCTCGCCCTCGGCCTCGGCGGACGAGGTCGCGCGACTGCGCCGCTCCCTCGGGCTCGACCGGCCGATCCCCGAGCAATATGCACGCTGGGTGGGCGGCGTGCTGCGGGGCGACCTGGGCGACTCGTTCGCGCTCCGGGAACCGGTGACGCGGGTCCTGGCGCGCGCGCTCCCCGTCTCGCTCGGGCTGGGCGGGACCTCGCTGGCGCTGACGTTCGTCCTCGGCGTCGGCGTCGGCCTGTACCAGGCGGCACGGCGTGGCCGGTGGCCCGACCGCGTCCTGGGGATCGTCGGGATCTCGATCTTCGCGGCCCCGAGCTTCTGGCTGGCGCTGGCGCTGGTGGCCCTGTTCACGTCGGGGGCATCGTGGTGGGGCTTCCCCGAATGGTTGCGGCTGCCGGCGTTCGGCGTGCGCAGCCCGGCGTCGACCGCGACGGGTTGGGACGCCGCCGTGGAGGTGACGCGCCACGCGATCCTCCCGGTGACCGTGCTGACGGCGATCGGCGCCGCCGGCATGGCTCGTTATGCGCGAAGCGCCGCGCTCGACCTGGCCGGCAGTGACTTGGTCCGGACGGCGCGGGCGAAGGGGCTCGGCGAGCGGCGCGTCCTCGGGCGGCACGTCCTCGCCAATGCGGCGCCACCGCTGGTCGTCCTCTTCGCCCTCGCGCTCCCCGGCGTGGTGGCGGGATCGGTGTTCGTGGAGGGGATCTTCGCCTGGCCGGGGATGGGGCGGGCCATGCTGTCGGCGATCGCGTCGCGCGATTACCCGGTGGTGATGGGGGCGACGATCGCCTACGCGGCGCTCGTGATCGCGGCCAACGCCCTCGCCGATGTCGCGTTGCACCTGCTGGACCCGAGGCGGCGATGACCCGGCTCGCCCGATCGCGCCGCCGATGACGGGCCCCGCGCGCGGCGCGCTGGCCGCCCTCCTCGTCCTCGCGATCCTCGCGATCGTCGTCCCGTCGCTCCACCCCGCCGACCCGCTCGCGATCGGCGACGTGGCCGGCGCGCGCCTCGTCGCCCCGATGGCGCGCGACGCGGCGGGCGGGCTGCATGCACTCGGCACCGATCGTTTCGGGCGAGACATCGTCGTCCGCATGCTCCTCGCGGCCCGCATCTCGCTGGCCGTCGGGATCGTGGGATCGCTCCTCGCGACGCTGGTGGGGATCGTCGTCGGCGCGGCGAGCGGATGGTGGCACGGCCTCGTGGACCGGGCCGCGATGGCGCTGTGCGACACCCTCCTCGCCGTGCCGCGCCTGATCCTCCTCCTCCTGTGTGCCACGCTCTGGCGCCCGGGGATGACGACGGTGGTCGTGGTCCTGGCGCTCACGGGGTGGATGAGCGTCGCCCGACTGGTGCGTGGCGAGGTGCGCGGGCTGCGCACGCGCGCGTTCGTGGAGGGGGCGCGGGCCGCCGGGGCGAGCGAGTGGCGCGTGCTGTGGCGCCACGTCCTTCCCAACGCCCTCGGCCCCGCGATCGTCGCGCTCACGCTGGGGGTGGGGAACGCGATCCTGCTCGAGAGCGGACTCGCCTTTCTCGGCCTCGGCATCCAGCCTCCCACGCCCAGCTGGGGCAACATGATCGCGGGAGGGCGCGACCTGATCGTGACCGCGCCGTGGGTGGCGCTCGCCCCCGGCGTCGCGCTCATCGCGACGGTGCTGGCCTGCACCGTGCTGGGTGATGCGCTGCGCGACTCGCTGGCTGGCGACGGCGCTGGCCACCTCGGCGAGCGCACCTGACGAGTTCGGCACTCCGGCCCCTGCGGCGCATGTCGGCGTGCGCCGTCCGGTGGCGATCGCCGGGCGCGGGGGGGGGCGCCCCTGGTTCGCTCAGGCAGCTGACGGACCGCGACACGCCCGGGGCGATCGTCGCCGACCTCCCCGGCATGCCGCGGACGGCGATGGAGCGCTAGCGCCTCAGCAGCACCGTCACCACGGCGCGCGGCGGGGCGTGAAACGCCGCGCGCTCGCCGCGCACGTCGAGTGCCCCGAGCGGCGTCTCGTCGAGGCGCGCGAGCCACGCCTGCCGCACTCCCGCCAGCTGCCACGCCCCCTCCACCGTCCGGTCGAGGAGGTTGACGCACCGCAGCACCAGGGAGCGGCCATCCTCGCCCTCCTTGCAGCTGGAGAGGGCGAGCCCCTCGCCGCGCAACGCTAGGCCCGGCACCGTGGCGGGGGGGGACGTCGCCGCACCCCACGTCTCGCCCACCAGTGGCAGGAGGAAATCCTCCATGGCCCGGCGCACCGTGCAGCGGACGGCGTCGGTGCGCGGCCCGTGGGCGAGCAGCGCGAAGCGGGCGGCAAACGGACCGAGCGACTGGGCCTGCGGGGTGGCGACCGGCCACCCGGCGTGCCCGGGGCGCTCGGGGAGGTCGTGGCGAGACAGCTCTCCCACCGCGCGCACGAGGGTGACGGCGATCGTGCCGTCGCCCATGGCCTCGTACTCGGCCAGCCCGTCGCCGAACAGCGTCACCCCGCGATCCCTCGCGTAGAGCGACACGTAGCGATGCAGCGGGGCCGTGCGCACGACGCCCTCGCCCGCCCTCCCCGCCCCGATCGCATCCGCGGCGGCGACCGGCGGTCGCAACACCTCTCCGAACGCGGCGTCGGCCCACACGTCGGGAGCCTGCAGGCGGGTTCGTGTCGTCAGCCGCACACGGCAGTCCGCGGCCCGGTGCTCCCCGTGTACCGAGAAGACGACGCACGCTGCCCCGGCGTCGAGCTGCACATCGACGGTGACGGTGACCGGCGTGGCACCGCGCCTGACGGCGACGCCGGTGGCCGTCACCAGCGACCGCGCGGGCACGGTCGCGCGCATCGACAGGCGCAACTCGCCGCGCAGCGGCCCGCGGCGGACGACACGATGGCGCACGATGCGCCCCTGCGCCGCCGTCCCCTCGATCGGCGAGTGCGTGTAGAGGTCGCCGCGGTCGCCGACGACCTCCAGGCCGAGCACGTCGTGCAGCACCGCGCCGCCGGCGGTGGCGATGCAGAGCGCCCGGGCTTCGTCCACCCAGACCCGGCAGCGGCCGTTGTCGAGCGAATCGGCGGTGGCGACGACGGCATGCTCCACCGCGCGCGCGCGCGCGCGGCCGCGCTCGATGGGGATCGACCGCAACCCCATCCCCTCGACCTCCTCGACCGCCGCCAGCACGCGACGCCGAAGGACGAGCCTGTTCCGCGGGTAGTGCCGCGGCGATTCCTCGCGCACATGCACCAGCTCGCGCGACAGTTCCTGCTGGGCGACGATCCCCTTCCCCAGGCGCCCTCCACGCGCTGGCGCCAGCGGGAGCGCCTGGCCAGCGGACCCCGGCCCGACGGCCACCAGCCCCAGCGGCTCGTCCACCTCCAACTCGCAGATGCCGCCGCGCGGGCGGGGGACCGGGTTCCAGAGGACGACGACGGGCGCCCAGTCGTCGGCGACGCGCCGCGCGCCCGCCGGATCGTGCCCGAGGCGCGCCAGCGCGGCGCGGCGGGCGGCGAGCCGTCCCGCGCGCATCACGATGCCGAGCCGGTGGTCCATCGCCCCGGCGACGGCGTCGCTCGAGCAGCCGCACAGCGTGTCGTGTGGCTGGCAGGCCAGCAGCGTCCGCCAGAGTAGGCGCCCCTCGTGGCGGCGCGAGTGCGCGTCGCGCCACCACGCCAGTGCGGAGAGCGGCTCGACGTGGTGCACCAGGAGCCGCTCGGCCACGGCATGGGCGCGCTTCTGCGCCGCCCGCGTGGCGAGGGTCCCCTGCAACGACCATGCGTAGTCGGGCGACGTGCGGAGTTCGCCGTGTATCACGGGGAGCGCCACGCCAGCCGCGCGCGCGACGAGGGCATCGGCGAACTCCTGCAGCGTCCCCGGGATCACCGCATCGGGCGCCGCCACGGCCGACAGCGCCGCAAGCGCCTCCGCACGACGCGCCTGCACGGCGTGATGGTCGGCGCCGTTGGGAAGGAGGGCGATGCCTAACGTGGCGCGCGGCGCGAGGATGCCGCGCACCGTCACCCACCGGGCGCGCGCCGCCTCGGGCGACGGGGGCAGGTTCGCCCCCAGCTCGTAGCCATCGGGGGCGAGGTGGTACAGCAGGACCTCGCTCCCGTCGCTCCCCCGCCAGCGCGCGGTGTCACCGTCGGGCCACGGCGCGCCGCCGTAGCCGCGCCACACGATGCACACGGACAGTCCGAATCCCGCGGCCAACGGCGGGAGCGCGGCGGGGTGGCCGAACGCGTCGGGGCAGTAGAGCACCGACGGGGGCGTCCCCCCGAGGCGCATCACCTCGCGTCGTCCGGCGAGCAGGTTGCGGACGAGTGCCTCCCCGCCGGGGATCAGGTTGTCGCCCAGGACAAACCACGGCCCCGCCTCCACCGCCGCGGCGCGCAGCGCCCGCACCAGGTCGCGCTCGCGCTCGGGACGCGCCTCGACGTAGTCGCTGAGGACGATGCCTTGCCCATCGAGCAGGAAGTGGGGGCCGGCCTCGCCGTCGAGGACCTCGTCGACCAGTTCCACCAGCCCCAGCCGGAACTCCTCCGCCGTCCGATACCACTCGCGATCCCAGTGCGTATGGGTCACGACGTGCAACACCAGCGGACGGAAGGGGCGATCGGGCATGGGGCGGGAGTCTGGACCGGAGGCCTCGCGCGGGCAAGGGCGCACCCCGACGGATGCGCCGTGGCGGGCGTCCGCGACACGGGCGGTGACGCATGAGGAGCGAGGAGCGCGGCGAATGGGGACGGAGGCGCTTCACACTCCCGCTCCCCGCGATTTACTTGAGGAAGCGACCCGCGCGCACGTTTGCGGCGCGGATCGCCCCCTCAAGCCCTACGGGAGAGCGAATCTCATGGCACACACCCTGGCTGCGCTACCCTACGCGTTCGATGCGCTCGAGCCACACATCGATGCGCGGACCATGGAGATCCACCACGGCAAGCATCATCAGGCATACGTCAACAATCTCAACGCCGCGCTGGACAAGCACCCGGCGCTGCACGACAAGCCGCTCGAGGCGCTGCTCGGCAACCTGGCCGGCGTCCCCGAGGACATTCGCACGGCGGTGCGCAACAACGGTGGCGGACACTGGAACCACGCGTTGTTCTGGCAGTTGATGGGGCCGAGCGCCGGCGGCGAGCCGAGCGGCGCCCTGGCCCAGGCGATTGCCGCCTCGTTCGGCGACTTCGCCACGTTCAAGGCGCAGTTTGCGGCTGCCGGTGCCGGGCGCTTCGGCTCCGGGTGGGCGTGGCTGCTGAAGGACGGCAAGCGGCTCAGCATCACCTCGTCGCCCAACCAGGACAACCCGCTGATGGACGGCCGCTCGGCGGGCGACATCCTCCTCGGCATCGACGTGTGGGAGCACGCCTACTACCTCAAGTACCAGAACCGCCGCCCCGATTACATCGCGGCGTGGTGGAACGTGGTGAACTGGAAGGCGGTCTCGGCGCGGTTCGAGGGGTAGGAGACGCGCCGGGAGACGGGCGTGCGCACGACGGCACGGCACACCGGCACTCCCACCGCGCGCCAAGGGGCACGCCCCCTGTCGTGCCCCCCATGACCTCCGACGAAAAGCGGCGCCCTCGTGGCGCCGCTTTCTTCTCCAGTCCCCCGCCCCCCGCCGCCCGCGCTACCTCGCCGCCTCCCCTTCGAGGTACGTGTACCCCTCGAGCCCGGCCACGTACTCCGCGATGAAGGTGTTGGCTTCCTGTCGCGTGATCCCGCTGGCCGCCCCCACCTTCCGACGGAAGGTGGCCAGGAGGTTGGACGCCGAGAACTGCACGTAGTTGAGCACCTCGGTCACGGTGTCGCCGTGCACCAGGTCGGTCAGCTCGTAGCCCCCGTCGGTCAGGCGGATGTGCACGGCGTTGGTGTCGCCGAACAGGTTGTGGAGATCGCCCAGGATTTCCTGGTACGCGCCGGTGAGGAAGATCCCCAGGATGTAGTCGGTCCCCTCGCGATAGCGGTGCAGTTCGAGGCTGGGGCGCCCGTCCTTGCCACCGACGAAGCGGTCGATCTTGCCGTCCGAGTCGCAGGTCACGTCCTGCAACGTCCCCCGCCGGTCGGGCCGCTCGTTCAGGCGGTGGATGGGCATGATGGGGAAGAGCTGGTCGATGGCCCAGTTGTCGGGGAGCGACTGGAAGAGCGAGAAGTTGCAGAAGTAGCGATCGACGAGCGCGGCGTCGACCTCCTTCAGGATCTCGTCGTACGCCTCGCGGTTGTCGGCGATCACGTCGGCGATGCGGTTGATGGTCGCGAAGTAGATCGTCTCGGCCATCGCCCGCTCGCGCAGCGACAGCACGCCGGAGTTGAACAGCTGCTGCGCGCGCTCCTTGTCGAACGACGCGTCGTGGAAGATCTCGACCACCTTGCGCCTGGGAAGCTTCTTCCGCGCCAGTGACCTGTAGTCCTCCACCATCTCGTGCAGGAGGACATGATCGTCGTCGGTGAGATCGGGGAGCGGGGGCTCGGCCTGGGACTCGACGTCGATGACCCGCAGGAGGAGGAGGGCGTGGTGTGCCGTGAGGGCGCGTCCCGACTCGCTGACGATGTGCGGCATCGGGAGATCGGCGCCCCGGCACGTCTCGGCCAGGCCGTAGATGACGTCGCTGGCGTACTCCTGGATCGTGTAGTTGACCGACGCGTTGTTGACCGAGTTCGTGCCGTCGTAATCGACCCCCAGTCCGCCGCCCACGTCGACGTGCGTGATGTTCACGCCGAGCTTGTGGAGCTCCGCGTAATAGCGCGACACCTCCTGCAGCCCGGCCTTGATGAAGCGGATGTCGGTGATCTGGCTCCCGAGGTGGAAGTGCACCAGGCGCAGGATGTCCAGCTGCCCCATGTCGCGCAGGCGGTCGATGAGCTTCATCAGCTCGGCCGTGTTGAGGCCGAACTTGGACTTCTCGCCCCCGCTCTGGGCCCAGCGCCCCGCCCCCTCGGCGGCCAGCTTGATGCGCACACCGGCGCGCGGGGTGACGTTGAGGTCGCGCGCCGCCTGCAGGAGGACATCGAGCTCGCTCAACTGCTCCATCACGATGAAGACGTTGTGCCCGAGCTTCTGTCCCATGAGGGCGAGGCGCATGAACTCCTCGTCCTTGTAGCCATTGCAGATGATGATGTGCTCGGTGGTGGCCGAGAGGCCGAGAACGGCCTGCAACTCCGGCTTGGAGCCGCACTCGAGGCCGACGCCGTAGCGCTGCCCGAACTCGACGATCTCCTCGACCACGTGCCGCTGCTGGTTGACCTTGATCGGGTACACGGTGGTGTAGCCGCCCGTGTACTCGAACTCGCGGATCGAGTTGGCGAAGGCCTCGCTGAGCGATTCGATCCGCCGCTTGAGGATGTCCGAAAAGCGGAGGAGCACCGGGAGCGGGACTCCCTGTGCCTCGAGGTCGAGGGCGATCTCGAAGAGGTCCACCGACCGTTCGGGTGCGTCCGGGTCGGGGCGCACGACGACGTGCCCACGCTCGTTGATATCGAAGAAGCCCGCGCCCCACCCCTCGATGTTGTAGAGGTCCTTGGCGTCCTCGATCGTCCAGGAGGGCGCCGGGGGCGCCGGCTCGGCGCCCGGGGAAGTGGCCGGAATTCGGGTGCTGGTCATGGGATGGAAACATAGCAGGGGACGAAAGTCCCCCGCACACCAGGCGCGGTCACGACATGGCCCGCCGCGTGAACGACCGGACGCCGATGAACAGGAAGAGCGCCGCGAGGGCGAGCATCGCCGCGCAGGCCACCGGCAGGGGCATGTGCGGGAGCGACGGCGTCATCGTCCCGCGCATCGCCTCGGCCACGTACACGAGCGGGTTCACCAGGACGCCGTACTTGAAGGCGGGGACGGCGTCGAGCCCGCGCCACGGGTAGTAGGCGCAGCCGAACATGAGCATGGGGGCGATGACGATCGAGAACATCAGGCCGATCTGGGTGGCCGAGATCACCGTGCCGATCACCAGCCCCAGCGCGGCGAAGACGGTGGAGCCCAGCAGGGTGACTCCCAGCGCCAGGCCGGCATTCGCCAGGTGCAACCCCTCGATGGGCCCCATGATCACGCGGGCGATCGGGAGGACGACGAGGGCCGCGATCACCCCCTGCAGCGCCCCGGACACGACCTTCTGGATCGCGAGCAGGTGGATCGGGACCGGCGCCAGGAGGCGGTCCTCGATCTCCCGCGTGAAGCCGAAGTCCTGCACCATCGGGAGCGCCACCGACTGCACCGACGACAGCGTGAGCGAGACGGCGATGATCCCGGGCAGGAGCGCCGACGTGTAGCCGCTGCGGATGAAGCCCATCCGCGGGAGCAGGTAGCCGAAGACGATCAGGAAGAGCACCGGCTGCATGATCGTGCGGACCAGGAACGACGGGAGCTCGCGGCGGGCCACGCGCACGTCGCGGCGCAGGAGGGCGGCGAAGACGGCCGCCGCCGAGACCGGCGGCCGCTCGCTCAGCTGCAGTACGGTGCTCAATCCAGCTTCCTCCCGGTCATGGAGATGAAGAGCGACTCGAGGCTCGGGCGCGTCAGGTGGATGTTCGTGACCACCTGCCCGTCGCCCTGCGCCGCCGCGATGAGCGCCGGAATCGACTCGCCCGCGCGCTGGCTGTACACGTGAAGTGTGCCGCCATGCGACTCGGCGCGCACGACCCCCGGGACGGCGAGGACGCGCTCCACCAGCGCCTCCGCATCGCCCTCGAGCGTCAGCTGGATCAGCGTCCCGCCGGGAGCGCGCGCCTTGAGGCGGTCGGGGGTGTCGCAGGCGAGCAGCCGCCCGCGATCGACGATCGCGAGCCGCTCGCACAGCTGGTCCGCCTCCTCCATGTAGTGCGTCGTCATCACGATCGTGCGTCCCTGGGCGTGCAGGTCGCGCAGGATGTCCCACAGGTCCAGGCGCGCCTGCGGGTCGAGGCCGACGGTCGGCTCGTCGAGGAAGATGACCGCGGGCTCGTGGATGAGCGCGCGTGCGATCATGAGCCGCTGCTGCTGCCCCCCCGACAGCGCGTCGACCCGGGCGTCGGCCTTGTCGGCGATGCGCAGCCGTTCGAGCAGCTCGCCGGCCCGACGCTCCGCCGACTCGAAGTCCACGCCGAAGTAGGCCGCGTGGAAGACGAGGTTCTCGCGTGACGTGAGCGAGCGATCGGGGTTGGGACGCTGGGGGACGACGCCGATGTGCTGCCGCACGCGGGCCGGCGCCGTGGTGACGTCGTGGCCGGCGACGAGCGCCCGCCCCGACGTGGGGATCACGCGCGTCGTCAGGATCCCGATGGTCGTGGTCTTCCCCGCCCCGTTCGGCCCCAGGAGCCCGAAGAACTCCCCGGCTCGCACCGCCAGGTCGAGCCGGTCGAGCGCCACCACGCCGTCCACGCCCGGACGAGCCGCCATCGCCGACGGCGCGGCATTCGTCGCCGGAGCGTGAGGCGGCGCGACTCGGCGACGCTTCCCGCCGTCGGACGAATAAACCTTCCGGAGCGCCTCGACCTCGATCACGTTGTGCATGCGGACAATGTACGAATCGACGAGACATCGGGCGATCGGTGCGAAACCGTCCAAGAGCGCCGAGCGTAATCCGCCTTGTGAGGCCGCGCCCCGGATCGCTCACCTCCCAACCCGCGAGAGGCACCCGCATGCGATTCATCCGCCGCGCGCTCCTGGGCGCCGTCCTCCTCGTCGCGCTCGTCGCGGGAGGTGTCTTTGCACTCTCTTCATATCGCATGTCGCGCCGGATCGCCGTCCACGACAGCGAACCCGTCATCCGCACCGACTCCGCCTCCATCGCGCGAGGACGACACCTGGCGATCGCCATCGCCAAGTGCGTGGACTGTCATGGCGCCGACCTCGGTGGCCAGCTGGCGGTCGATGCCGGTCCGATCGGGCAGCTGATTGCCCCGAACATCACCAGCGGGGCCGGCGGTGTGCTGTCGGCGCTCAGCGACGCGGAGCTGGTGCGGGCCATCCGGCACGGCGTGCGCCCCGACGGAACGCCGCTGCGCTTCATGCCGACGACGTCGTTCAACATCCTCTCCGACGAGGACGTCGCGGCGATCGTCGCCTACCTGCGCACAGCGCCGCCGGTGGACCGGCCGAGCCGCGGCAGCGTGGTGCGCCCGCTCGGCCGCCTCCTGTACGTCGCCGGCCAGCTGCCTTTGATGAACGAGTCCGAGCTGGTGCCGCACGACGGGATCACGCGCCGGACGCCTCCGGCGGGGGCGACCGCCGAGTATGGCGCGTACCTGGCGACCGTCGGCGGATGCACCGGATGTCATGGCCCCGGGCTGTCCGGTGGGCACGTGCCGGGGACGCCACCCTCGTTCAAGCCGGCGGCCAACCTGACGCCCACCGGCATCGGCCAGTGGAGCGAGCAGGACTTCGTGACCGCGCTGCGCGAAGGGAAGCGCCCGGACGGCTCCGTCATCGATCCGTTCATGCCGGTGAAGTACACGGCACAAATGACCGATGACGAGCTCCGGGCGCTGTACGCGCACCTCCGCACCGTCCCGCCGCGCGAGACGGGGACTCGTTAGGTCAGGGGGCTAACGGGGGACGTCGGGCGAGCGGTTCAGCTGGTCACGCCCCTTCTCGAGGAAGGGGATGCCGCGGACCATCCAGTCCGGTGCCGGAGCCCCCTGCAGCTTGTTGGCGAAGAACTGCTGCATGCGCAGGTCGATGTCCTTCTGGTTGGCGCGCTTGCGCGGGTTGTGCACGTCGCCGTTGTACGAGATGAAGTACACCTCCTTCCCGAGCCGTCGCAGCCCGACGAAGAGCTCGATCCCCTGGTACCACGGGACGGCGTCGTCGGCGTCGTTGTGCATGAAGAAGACCGGGGTCGTGACACGATCGAGGTGGAAGAGGGGGGAATTCTCGAGGTAACGCATCGGGTACTCCCAGATGGAGCCGCCGATGCGCGACTGCGTCTTCTCGTACTGGAAGGCGCGGGCAAGCCCCGTCCCCCAGCGGATTCCGCCGTAGGCACTGGTCATGTTGGCGACCGGGGCATTGGGGACGGCGGCGGCGAACATCGAGGTCTGGGTGATGAGGTAGGCGGTCTGGTACCCGCCCCAGCTCTGCCCCGCGAGGCCGATCGCCTTGGGGTTCACGAAGCCGCGGGCCACGATCGACTTCACCCCGGGGACGATGCTCTTCATCGCGCTCGGTCCCGGGAAGCCGATCTCGTAGGTGATGTCGGGGAAGAACACCACGTAGCCCAACGACGTATAGACGACGGGATTGATCACGTTGCGCCCCGTCGGCGCATGGTAGGTATGCAAGCCGTCGCTCAGCGTCTCGTAGTAGTACACGATCATCGGGTACTGCCGGGACGCGTCGAAATCGTCGGGCTTGTACAGGAGCCCCTTGAGCGGGATCCCGTCGGCGCTCGTCCAGCGCACCAGTTCGACCGTGGGCCAGCGATACTCTCCCTGCTGCGGGTTGGCATCGCTGATGCGCGTCACGGCATCGAGCGAGGCCCCCGTGTAGAGGTCGGGAAACTCGCGCAGCGTCTGTTGGGTGAGCAGGTACTGCCCGCCCTTCCGCGCCCGTTGCGGCGTGCCGTAGCTGCGGTCGCCGAAGACGATGCGCTGCGGCGCCGCGGTCACCCCGAGCCGGTCACGATAGAAGCCGCTCCCCTTGTTCTCGTCGTCGAAGGCGCGGAGCAGGAGGGGCTGGGCGGGGTCGATCCAGCGCTCGTCGGGATCGAGGTCGACGAGACGGAACACCAGCTTCTCCTGTACGCCGACCGAGTCGGTCACCACGCGTGGCGGCCGCGCCCCCGACGGATCGACCTCCCACACATCAAAGCGGGAGTACACCAGGAGCGAGCGGTCGTCACGCGTCCACCCCGCGATGCCGTACGGCTGCGGCGTGCTCGGCGAGTCCCACGTCTCGTCGTCGAAGCGCACCCCCCGGATCGCACCGGTGAGGTCGATCGTGCGTCCGGTCGCGACCTGGTACGCGCTCCACCTCCCGTCACCGTACCAGGTGACGTACCGGGCCCCCGGCGAGAGTTGCGCGTTGAATTCCTGGCGCCGGGCCACAGGGGTGACCGTTCCGCTGGTGACGTCGACCACGTAGACGTCGGTCCCTCCTTCTCCCCACATCGCCTCGACGGCATAGGGGACGTTGGTGGTCACCAGGGCCACGCGCCCGTCGTCGGACAGCTGGGCCTGCGGCATCGTATCGTTCGCGAGGCGCAGGATTCGCTTCGTGCGCGGGACGTAGACCGTGGTCCACGCCCGGTCGCGGTCGCGATTGGCCTCCACCCTCTGCTGTGGTTGCAGCCGGCGGTCCTTCCAGTGCCACAGGTCGAAGACCGCCTTGTCGGCCAGCGAATCGGCCGGGATGCTGTCGAGCGGCGGCGCCGCGACGCCGAAGGTGAGCGCATCGCCACTGCGGGTGAAGCTCACCGGCGCCTTGTCGCTCGGGTTCAACCCGTCCACCGCGCCGGGGGCGGCCACGACCACCGGCGTTGGGGCCCGCATGGTCGCGTAGTAGAGCACGTGCCGCGGCCTGGGCTCGCGGTATTCATCGCGATTCGAGACGAAGGCCAGCTGCGTCCCCGCCCGGTCCATGGCGAGTTGGCGATAGTCTCCCTCGCCCGCCATCACCGTGGCCGTTTGCTGCGTGGCGAGGTGGCGCAGGTACACTCCATCGGACTGCGGGGTGCGCGAGGCGACGGCGTATGCCAGGTACCGCCCGCTGTCATCCACCACGTAACTCGTGACGTCGGCGATACGCGCCTCGTTGCCGGTGGCAAGGTCGCGGATCACGAGCGTGGAGCCATACGTCTTGCGCTGCGCCGGCCGGCCGGCGGCCGTCGCCGGCGCCGCCGTGTCGCGCGGCGCCTCGTCCGGCTCCAGCAGGTAGGCCACGACGCGCCCCGACTCGCGCGGCAGGCGGTACGACCGCACGCGCGGGATGCTGGCCACGCTGTCGCCCTGGAGGGGGACGATGGAGAGGATGGCCTTGGGCTGCCGTGCGGCGGGGAGCTTGTCGCGCCTCGCCTGGTCGTACTGCGCCTGGGGCGGGTAGCCGAGGAAGACCGCATAACGAGAATCGGCGGTGAACTGCGGCTGCGGCGCCACGAAGGGCGAGTCCACGACCACGCTCGTCACGGGGCGTCCCGTCCACCCGCGCGGAAGGCGGCGCTCCCTGGTCCCGCCGGTCTCGCGCAGCACGACGTCGCCGTCGCCCACGACCGGGGTGAGGGTGTACATCGCCCACCGCCCGTCGGGCGACAGCACCGCCCCCTGGATCTGGCGCCACGTATCGTACGTGTCCTGGGTGAGCGCTTTGCGCCCCTGGGCGCCGGCGGTTGCGCCGGTGCCGAGGCAGAGGGACGCCGTCATGGCGGCGAGGGCCACCCGGGTGCTGCGTTGCATCGAAGGTCTCCTGACGATTGACCGAGGATCCGAGGGCCTACCTCGCGCGACGCCGCCTGCGCACCTTTCGGTCAGGGCGCGAACGACGCGCCGCCAGCTTTCGAGGGGACCCATGCTGCTCAAGCGATTCTACCACGAGGGACTCGCGCAGGCGAGCTACCTGGTCGGCTGCCAGCGAACGGGCGAGGCGCTCGTGATCGACGCCAATCGCGACGCCGACCAGTACATCGCCGCCGCGTCGAGCGAGGGACTGCGCATCACGCACGTCACCGAGACGCACATCCATGCCGACTACCTGTCGGGGAGCCGGGAGCTGGCGAGGCGCACGGGGGCCCGCCTCCTCCTCTCCGCCGAGGGAGGCGACGACTGGCAGTACGCCTTCGCGGCGGGCGATGGCGCGCGCCTGCTGCACGACGGCGACACGTTCATGGTGGGCAACCTGCGGATCGACGTCGTCCACACCCCGGGACACACGCCGGAGCACCTGACGTTCGTCCTCACCGACACCCCCGCCGCGCCGCACCCGGTGGGGGCGTTCACCGGCGACTTCATCTTCGTGGGCGACGTGGGGCGTCCCGACCTCCTGGAGCGGGCCGCCAACATCGAGGGGACGATGCGCGCCGGCGGCGCGCAGCTCTTCCGGTCGCTGCGCCGCTTCACCGAGCGGTTCCCGGACTACCTGCAGCTGTGGCCGGGCCACGGGTCGGGATCGGCGTGCGGCAAGGCGCTGGGTGCCGTTCCGCAGACCACGTTAGGCTACGAGAAGGTCGCCAACTGGGCGCTGCAGGTTGCCGACGAGGCGTCGTTCATCGAGGCCGTGCTCGAGGGGCAGCCCGACCCGCCGCGTTACTTCGCGGTGATGAAGCGGCTCAATCGTGCGGGGCCCGCCCTGCTGGGCCACCTCCCCACGCCGTCGCACATCGCCGCGACCGCGCTGGCCGACGTCGTGGCCAGCGGGTCCCTCGTGCTCGACATCCGCAGCGCCGCCGTCGCGGCCAACCGCTTCATCCCGGGCACGCTCAACGTCCCGTTCAACCGGGCGTTCGTCGGATGGGCAGGGTGGCTGGCCGATTACGATCGCGACCTCTACCTCCTGTCCGACAGCACGGACGACGCGGCGGCCCGGGCCGCGGCCGCCGAGTTGGCGATGATCGGCCTCGACCGCGTGGCCGGCTGGTTCGGCGCGGACGCGTTCACCGGATGGGAGGCACAGGGCCGGCACTTCGATGCCATCCCGCAGGTCGATCCGGACACGCTCGCCGAATGGATGGCCTCGGGAAGCGCGACCGTGATCGACGTACGGGCCCATGATGAATTCCAGGCCGGGCATCTCGCGGGTGCACGCCACGCCCCACTGGGCCGCCTGCCGGAATCGCTGCCGACGCTCGCCGACGCGCCGCACCTCGTGATGCAGTGCCAGTCGGGGGGACGATCGGCGATCGCAGCCAGCCTGGCCCGGCTGCGCGGGGTGCGCCACGTGTCCAACCTGCGCGGCGGCATCCAGGGATGGCAGGAAGCCGGGTTCCCGGTCGAGCGGGCATCTTTCGCTGTGTCGGCTTAGGTGCGCCCGAAGACCGCAGCGGAGGGCTTTGCCCGCCGCATCCTGGGCTACTTCTTCCGGGGGCTCGTCTTCCTGACCCCGGTCGTGATCACGGCGTACGTCGTCGTGGTGGTGTTCAAGACGATCGACGGGTGGCTTGGGCTCCCCATTCCGGGGGCCGGTTTCGCCGTCTCGCTCGCCGTGATCACGCTGTTCGGCTTCCTCGCCTCGAGCTTCCTGACGCGCAGCCTCATCACCGCCCTCGACGACCTCCTCGAGCGCCTTCCCTTCGTGCGGCTGCTCTACTCCTCGACGCGCGACCTGGTGAATGCCTTCGTCGGCGAGAAGCGCCGCTTCGACAAGCCGGTGGTCGTCGACCTGTTCCCCGGGGGGAACGCGCGCGCCCTGGGCTTCGTGACGCAGGACGCGCTCAACCAGCTCGACATGCCGGGCCACGTCTCGGTGTACATGCCGCATTCCTACAATTTCTCGGGGCAGATGTACCTCTTCCCCACGTCGGCCGTCACCCGTCTCGATACCAACAGCTCGGACATGATGGCGTTCATCGTCTCCGGCGGCGTGACGGAGATCCCGGTCCTCGCGCGCCCCGCGGCGCCGCGCGCGGATGGCGACGACGCCGCGCCCCTCGCCTGACCCTCATCGCCCCGGCCACCATGCCCACCCCGCGCATCGCGTTAGGCAGCTTGCCCCGTCGCTTCCCCCCGATCGCCATCGCGTGCGCAGCCGCCTGCTCCCTGGTGGCTGCCGCCGCCGGCCCCCTCCCGGCACAGGGAGGCGGCGCCAGGGCTCCGCAGGCCACCGTCCTGCGCCCGGCACGCGTCTGGGACGGCGCCAGCGACGCGGCGCGCGAGGGGATGGTCGTCGTCGTGGTTGGCGATCGGATCGAGACGGTCGCACCAGCGGGTGAGGTCAAGGTGCCGGCGGGGGCCCGCGTCATCGACCTCCCCGGCCTCACGCTCACGCCGGGACTCATCGAGGCGCACTCGCACATCCTGCTGCACCCGTACAACGAGACCACCTGGGAAGACCAGGTCCTGCGCGAGCCGACCGCCCTGCGCGTGGCGCGCGCCACCAATCACGTGCGCGCGACCATCCAGGCGGGCTTCACCCTCCTCCGCGACCTCGGGACCGAGGGGGCCGGCTACGCCGACGTCGGCGTGAAGCAGGCCATCGACCAGGGGATCCTCCCCGGCCCGCGCCTCCTCGTCACCACCAAGGCGATCGTCGGACGCGGAAGCTACGGACCGCGCACCTTCGCCAACGACGTCGAGATCCTGCAAGGCGCCGAGGAGGTGGGAAATCGCGAGGAGCTGGTCCGCGCGGTGCGTGACCAGATCAAGCACGGGGCCGACTGGATCAAGATCTACGCGGACTACCGGTGGGGCCCCTCGGGCGAGGCGCGCCCCGGCTTCACGGAGGACGAGCTGCGCGCCGCGGTCGAGATCGCCGAGTCGAGCGGACGCCACGTCGTCGTGCACGCGGCGAGCGCCGAGGGGATGCGACGCGCCACCCTGGCGGGGGTGGCGAACATCGAGCACGGCGACGGGGGGACCGCCGAGGTGTTCAAGCTGATGGCTGAGCGGGGGGTCGCCCTCTGTCCCACGCTGGCCGCGGGCGACGCCACGCAGCAGTACGCGGGGTGGAAGAAGGGGGTCGACCCGGAACCGGCGCGGATCCGTGCCAAGCGCGAGAGCTTCCGCCTGGCGCGCGCGGCCGGCGTCACGATCTGCAACGGGAGCGACGTCGGCGTCTTCAGTCACGGCGACAATGCCCGCGAGCTGCTACTCCTGGTCGACTACGGCATGACGCCGCTCGAGGCGATGCGCACGGCAACGTCGGTGACGGCGAAGGTCCTGCGGATGGACGACCGCATCGGCATGGTGAAGCCCGGGCTGTGGGCCGACCTGGTCGCGATGGAAGGCGACCCGACGCGCGACATCGCGGCCACGCGGCACGTCCGCTTCGTGATGAAGGGAGGCGACGTGTTCCGCAACGACGTCGCCGCGCGGCGTTGACGCTCCGGAGGCCCGACCGGCAGATTTCCCGCATGACGACGCGACTTTCCCTCGCCCTCCTGCTCGCCGCCCTGGCGGGATGCCGCCCCGAGCAGCAGGCCACCGACGCGGGCGCGCTGGTCCCCCTCCCTACGCCGGCGGCAATCCCGAGCGGGGAACCGTTCCTCGCGTCGGACGCCGACGGCGGCGTGCACCTCACGTGGCTCGAGCGGCGCAGCGACTCGACCTACGCGCTGCGCTACGCGACGCTTTCCGGCGACACGTGGAGCGCCCCCCGAACGATCGCCGAGCGGCCGGACTTCTTCGTCAACTGGGCCGACTTTCCCTCGGTGACGGTGGCCGACAACGGGACGTTGTTCGCGCACTGGCTGCAGCGCCGCCCCGGCGGCCGGTACAGCTACGACGTGATGCTGACGCAGTCGGTGGACGCGGGACGAACCTGGTCGGACGGGCGCATCCTGCACCGCGACGGGGTGGCCGCCGAGCACGGCTTCGTGGCCGTCTGGCCGACGGCGGGCGGCGGGGTGGAAGCCGCCTGGCTCGACGGGCGCGGCACGGCGACGGGCGACGAGTCGATGCGCGCGATGCACGTGGCCACGACATCCGTTGCCGCTGACGGCACGCTGGGCGAGGAACGCCTGCTCGACACCCGCAACTGCGACTGCTGCCAGGTGGCGGCCACGCTCACCCCGCGCGGGCCGGTGGTGGCCTACCGCGACCGCACGGTGGACGAGGTGCGCGACATCGCCGTGGTGCGCCGCGAGAACGGACGGTGGACCGAGCCGGCCATCGTGCACGACGACCACTGGCAGATCGCGGCCTGCCCGGTGAACGGCCCGGCGCTGGCCTCGCGCGGCGACACCGTCGTCATCGCCTGGTTCACGGGGGCGCAGGACACCGCGCGCGTGCGGGTCGCCTTCAGCACCGACGCCGGCGCGACGTTCGGTGCGCCGCAGCGCATCGACGACGGCAACCCGGCGGGGCGTGTGGATGTGGAGCTGCTCGACGACGGAAGCGCCGCGGTCTCATGGCTGGAGCGCACCGACAGCACCGCCGCCGAGGTCCGTCTGCGTCGCGTGCGTCGCGATGGGACGGCGGGGGCGGCGATCGTCCTGGCCAGGTCCATGGGGGCGCGCGCCAGCGGCTTCCCGAAGATCACGCGACGTGGCGGCGAGCTGATTGCCGCCTGGACCCAGGCCGGCGATTCGGCACAGGTCCGTGTCGCCCGGTATCGCCTCGAGGCGCTCCCATGACGGACGCACGCTTGGCCGCCAGGCCAGACACGACGGCCCCGCGCGCTGGACGCCGGTCGGCACCGGGGCGCAATCAGGGGCGCCTGCTCGGACAGCGCCTGCTCGGACAGCGCTTGCTCGGGACGCCTCTGCGCAGGGCGCGGCGCGTGATGCGGCGGTTCGTTCAGCTGGGGATGCTGCCACTGGTCGCCATCCTTGCCGGATGCGGGGCGGCCGGGGCGGGCGGCAACGCGGAGGTGAAGGTCGGCAAGGAAGCGCCGGCCTACGCCGCGGTGACGCTCGACGGCGCTCGCGCTTCGCTCGCAGACCACCGAGGCAAGGTGGTCCTGCTCAACGTGTGGGCCACCTGGTGCGCCCCGTGCCGCGAGGAGATTCCATACCTCGAATCGCTCTACGAGAAGCATCGCCAGGACGGCCTCGAGATCATCGGAGTCAGCGTCGACGCGGCGGGGACGGAGGAAACGATCCGGGGCTTCCAGAAGGACTTCGCGATGCGGTACCCCATCTGGCTCGACCCCGACGAGCGCATCCAGACGCTGTACATGGCGCTGGGCGTCCCCGCGTCCTACCTGATCGATCGCGACGGAGTGCTTCGCTGGAAGCACCTGGGGACGGTGCGGGCAACCGACACCACGTTCACGCAGGCGCTGGGCTCGGCGTTAGGCGCGACCGCCGCCCCCTGAGGCGCGGGCGCCCCTGAGGCGCGGGCGCCCCTGAGGCGCGGGCTCCCCTGAGGCGCGGGCGCCCC